>NZ_JBHTJR010000052.1:0-10562 GCF_042676005.1 Tenacibaculum geojense
GCTTTTTCTTGCGTAAACTGTTATTCATAAAATAAGTCTTATTGGTGTAAACTTATTTTAGGACGGGACATCAAAATATATAAAAGCTCTCAACATTGAGAGCTTTTTTTATATCATAAAAAAACCGAAAACTAATAAAGTTTTCGGTTTTATGCTTTAATATCAATTAAAAGTTAGTAATCTAATCCTTTTAAATAATCTAACTTTACTTGTAAAATATCTAATTGGTCTTTAAACTCTTGAATACCTTTACGTACATTCTTAACTAATGGGTTATCTTCAGTAGCATTAGAAATAAAACTTAAGTTATTTTCTAACTGCTGCATATCTCTAACTGTTTCGTCTATCTTTCTGCGTAAAAATAATTGTTCACTATCTAATTTCCTGAAGTCTTCTTGCGATAAATAATTATCAACAATATTTTTAAACTTCATCATTTCAATATCTTCTTTACTTAAGTTTTGCTTTTCTAGTAAACTATCTACAACTTTATTAAACTTACCATCTAAATGACGCGCATTTCTAGGTAAAGAACCCATATCTCTCCATGCAACAATAGCTTCTTTTACCTCATCTAAAGTAGCTTCCGCTTTATTTTTAAGCTCATCTATAAAAGCTTTTTTAGCATCTACAATGGCTTTAACTCCTTCATCTAACTCATTTTTATGAGCATGAAATCTGTCAAAATAATGATTACAGGCAGCTTTAAAACGTTTCCAAATTTCATCTGAATATTTTCTTGGAACATGTCCAATTTTTTTCCAATCAGATTGAATTCTTTTCATAGTATTGGTAGTTTCCTCCCAATCACTACTTTCTTTTAAACTTTCTGCTAACTCTACTAAAGCTATTTTCTTTTTTAAATTATCACTTTGTAATTGTTTTTCTGCTTTGTAAAAAGAGTTTTTCTCTGCGTTAAACTTTTGTGTTGCTGCTTTAAACTTTTGCCAAACTGCTTCACTTTTATTGTAAGGTAACTTACCAGCATCAAAATATTGTTGACGTAATGCCTCTATTTCTTTAATGCTTTTTTGCCAATCATTATGAGAATTATTCCCTGATACATCATAGGCATCTATTTTAGCTATTACCGCTAGTTTAGCATCAATAATCTCTTGATGTTTAGAACGTAATATCTTTTGATATTCATGTCTTTTATCATGTAATTGCTTCGTTATATCGCTAAACTTACCCCAAACCTCTTCTCTATGTTCTTTATCTACAGGACCTACTTCTTCTTTCCATAATCTATGAAGCTCTTGTAATTCTTTAAAAGCAGCATTCACATCATCATAATTTAATAAAGTTTTAGCTCTATCTATAAGTTTTAATTTTTCTTCTAGATTATGCTTAAACTCTAACTCTCTAAAGTCTTTATTTAAATGAAGTAAATCATAAAAACGCTCAACATGATGATGATAAGTACGCCAAGTATCATTATACTTTGATTTTGGAACTGGGCCAATAGCTTTCCAACGATCATTTAACTTTTGATATTCGTTATACATCGTTTTTGGGTCAGCATTTTCTATTAAATTTTTAAGTTCTTCAATTAACGCATTTCTTTTTTCTAGGTTATCGTTTAATTGAGATTCAAGCTGCTTGTAATAAGCATCTCTCTTAACTTTATAATCTTTTAATAAACTATTATATTCTGTTTTAACAGGACTTGAAAACTGAAAGTCTATAGAATTTCCTCCTTCGGCCAAAAACGCTTCCTTTTTTTCTGCTAATAACTTCCCAAATTTGCCATTAAAGGCAGTCTTTACAGCATCTACATGATTTTTAATTTGCTGAACTGGGTTATTTTTTATTAACTTTTGTAACTCCTCAACAAGTTTATCAAGCTCCATTGCAGCGTAATCCAACATTGGGATTTCATTTTTTTCTTCTGCTTTTTCTGAGCTCTCTGCTACTTCGTTTTCTATTTCATCAACTGCTGTTTGAGTTTGTTGATTTACCTGATTAACTTCGTTACTTGTTGTTTCTTCAACGTTTTTGTCGCTATTTTCTAACATATCAATGATGTTTAAAGTTCCAATATAATTTGATTATAAAGATAATGAATATTGTATAAATATGTATTTTAATTTAATGTAAAGCTATTACACTAAGGTACTCTTTAAATGAGAGGCATATAAAATGAATGATTTTCTAAATTAAAAACCTTATTTATTCCATATCTCCCACGCCTTTTCTGCCTGTAGTTCCAGCATTTCATATCCGTTTTTGACCGTTGCTCCTTGCATTTTTCCTTTTTCTAAAAATAATGATAATGCAGGATTATAAATTAAATCATATAATAAGTGATTTGATGTTAACTCACTATATGGGATATCTGGACACTCATTAACATTTGGGTGTGTGCCTAAAGGGGTACAATTAATAAGTACCGTAAACTTTTCTAATAAAGATGAATTAATACTATTGTAAGATATTTGAAGAGGCCCTTTAGGGTTTCGAGAAACAAACCTGTATTCTATGTTCATTTTTTTTAAAGCATATGCAACTGCCTTAGAAGCTCCACCCGTACCTAAAATTAAAGCCTTTTTATGATGTGGTTTGAGTAATGGGGTAATTGAATTTTTAAAACCATAGTAATCTGTGTTATATCCTTTTAACTTTCCTTTTTTAGTAATTTTAATAGTATTAACAGCTCCTATTTTAACTGCTTTTTTATTTACCTTATCTAGGTATTTAAACACATCTTGTTTGTACGGAATGGTAACATTAAGACCTTTAATTGATTTTTTATATTCATGTAATTTTGACGGAAGTTGATCAATAGAATCGATATCAAAATTGATGTAATCATGATTTTTTAACTCTAATAAAGTAAATTTCTCGGCAAAATATCCTCTTGAAAAAGAGTATGAAATATTTTTGCCTACTAAGGCAAATAGGTTAGTTTTTTCGTTGTCGGCCATAATAGTCTATCACTAAAATTAATCCAATTCCAAAAACAATAAAAGCGATTGCTATCCATGTTTCTAAAATTGAAAAATCTGGTATAAATCTTTGATAATTTAGAATTATTTTGTTCCCTTTTTGATCAAGTAAAAAGGTATTATTTTCTATTTTATAAATTGTTTCTTTCCAAGGCCAAACTATACCCAGTGACCCTGCTATAAAACCAATTATTATTGCTGTTACTTCTTGATTCCATTTTTTTAAAACATAACCTAATACATGTGAAATTGAAACCAAACCAAACGCTGAACCTGCAGTAAATGTGGCTATTATTTTTAAATATCTTATCTTAATTTCATCATTTAAAACTTCAAAATTACCTGCAATTAATTGCGTTATAACTGTTGCTAAAACATTTACACTATCTACCAATAAAAGCACATAATTACCTAAAAGAATTAAAATAAAAGAACCTGATAAGCCTGGCAATGTCATTCCTGAAACACCAATTATTCCGCATAAAAACACAAACCATAAATTATCATTCTCCACAGCAGGTGTCATAAAACTTATAGAAATACCAACAGTTACGCCTACTAAAAGTGATACAATATTTTTTAAGCGCCAATCACCAAAATCTTTAGAGATATAATAGATGGAACCTAAAATTAATCCAAAAAACCAAGACCAAACATATAGCTGATAATGTTTTAAAAAGTAATCTAAAACTAAAGAAACACTAAAATAACTGAAAAGGCTTCCTAAAATTATTAGACTTAAAAACTGCAGATTAGTATATTTATAAAAGCTAATAAACTTTCCGCTTAGTAATAATTTAAAAGCCTTACCATTAATTCGTTGAAAGCTAAAAATAAGCTCTTCATAAAAACCTAAAACAAATGCAACCATTCCGCCAGAAACCCCAGGTACTTTATTTGCACCTCCCATAGCTAGACCTTTTAAAAAAAGAGATAACTTTTGAGATAAAGTTTGACGTTGATTCATTTACACTAAAGCTTTATTTAGTTGCTAATTTTTCTAACAATAAAATTAAACTAAATCCAACAATTGCTAAAATGGTTGCTGGTAATAATTGTGGATCTCCTTCAAATGAAAGTGGAGATATTGAAAGCTCTTTAAAAGGAACTTGCTCTCCATGAGAATTTGTTCTGTAAGTTAGTACTTCTTTCCAGGGCCAGATTTTATTTAATGAACCAATTATAAAACCTGTTAAAGCAACAAGTGTGTAATTTTTATGATTGGCAAACAACCATTTTAATATTTTTGAAAAAGACAGCAACCCAACAATTGCTCCTAAACCTACTGCTGTAATTGTTAATAAATTTCTGTTATTAATTGCATTTAAAATTGGTTTATAAGCACCCAGCAATACCAAAATAAAAGAACCTGAAATACCTGGTAAAATCATTGCACAAATAGCAATTGCTCCAGCTAAAAACATAAATCCTAACGATGAGTTTTCTGAAACTAACGGATCTAAAGTAGTAATGTAATAAGCCAAAATAGTTCCTAAAAGTAGTAAAACTATTGATATTATATTCCATTTAGTAACCTGTTTAGCTATGTAAATAACACTCGCCAATACTAATCCAAAGAAAAAAGACCATAAAAGTATTGGATGATTATCTAACAACCATGATATACCTTTTGCTAAAGATAGTATACTAACAAAAATTCCCGAAAATAGTGCTAATAAAAAATTGCCATTTAATTGTTTCCATGCTTTACCAAACCCTTCTTTTTGTAAGGTTTTTAACAAGTCAATATTGATATTACTTATGGATTGAAGTAACTCTTCATAAATTCCTGATATAAAAGCAATAGTTCCACCAGATACACCTGGAACTACATCCGCAGCCCCCATGGCCATTCCTTTTAATGCTAAAAAAATATAATCTTTGGTAGTTCTTTTATTCATTTTTTGACGGTATTGTATCTTTTTTCTTCTTAAAATTAATTAATCTTCTTGTTGGTTGCTCAGGTAAACTATCCTTTTTTTCTTTTTCTTTCTTCTTTAAACCTAATTTTTGTTTCAACTCTTTTAAGTTATTAAAGTTTACTTGGTAAGATAAACCAACTCCTTGCGTGTAACCCTCTTCTTCTAAAATAGAATATTCTACATCATTCGGTTTATTAAAAAAGTTAGCACGTAACGTTCCTTGCTCATTTAATAATACCTCTACTTTAACTTCACCTACTACACTGGTTTGGGTATTTGCTCCAACTGGAACCCCAACCTTTCCGTTTACAATTACACGATCACTTAATTGAGTAGATACTGATACATCCACCTGGTCATCAATAAATCGATTTACATCTGCTCTATCTCCTTGAGTATAACCAACACCTACTTGAAATTTTCCATCTTTACTATTTATCATACTCGATAAAATACTAGAAGCAACTTGAGCTGCTGTACCTGTTAGTCCCGCTGAAGCACTTGACCCTATAGTTTCTTCGTTGTAAAAGGTACCAAAGGCTAATAAAAAAGTGAAGTGCTGCATTTTAGTATTTAAGTCATTTTCATTGATTTTAAACTCTAATTCAGAGGCAACTGTAGAGTTTGCATTTGGAATTTTAATATCAAACTCTTGTTTGGAATTAAAAAGACCTCCTGTAATTTTGGTGTATAAATCTATTGGAATTTTTCTAGTTGAGTTAATGTTATCTAACAGCTGAGCTGGATTAGCTTTTGTTTGGTAAATTGCTGTCAAATCAAGTTCTGCTTCGTAAGGGTTTCCATTCCAAGCTATTGTTCCGCCTCGTTGTACCACAAAAGGTTTATTTATAATTCCTCCATATCTAAAATTGTACACTCCGTTATCTATAGTTAAATCACCATACATATTAAATTTTCCTCGTGTGTCAATTTCTATTTGTAAGTTTCCATTTCCACTACCTTTTAATTCACTTCCAGAAACTTTATCAATAACAACCTGCGCAACAGCATCTTTAGTTACTGCTAAATTTATTTTTAAGTTTAACCCTTTAATTTTATCAATATTAAGGGCTTGCTCATCTAACTCTTCACCTGTTTTAAAACGAATTAACTTATAGTTGTTTATGGTTGTAACATCATTTAAAGGAATTACAAAAACGGTTCCTGGCTGTGTACTGCCATTAACATCTATACTTAAATTACTGGTTAAACCTCTAATTTGCGCATTTCCTCTTATAAAACCAGAACCGTAATACGGAATATCTTCAACCTCTTTGGTATCTAACACCAACATGTTTGGAGTATTTAAATCTAAATTTAAATACCATTGCTCAAAATTTTGGTGTGTTATACTACCAGACAAATATCCTTTAGTATCATATTTTGTATCTTTTAATACAATGTTTTTTATGATAAATGATTGATCTTGTAGTTTGATGCTAGCATTTTCAATAAAGTCATAATCGATGTTTAGATACGGAAATGTTAATCCAGATTCTATCAAACTTAAATTTCCTTTAAAATTAGGATTTTTAACAGGTCCCTTTGCTGTAAAATATCCTGACAATCTTCCTCGTAAATTAGAAATTACTTCGTCTCCAAACTCACTAAACCCATTCAGCTCATATTCTTTAAATGCAACCTCCATATCCATAGTAGGCTGTGAATTAGAAAAATCTAAGATTCCTCCTATTTTTACGTTATCAAATAAATAGTCTCTGATAGACATATCTACGTTATAAACATTAAAAGAGTTATCTCCTTCTATATTTACTTTTAAAGTACCTTGAGAAAATTCATTCACTATTAAATCGCTAATGGTAATATTCGCTAAAGGTTTAATAGTTGTTTCATTTTGAGTAATTGAAGCGGAGCCATCTAGAGCACCTTCTAGTTTAAGGTTATCCATTTCTGGCAACAACGCTTGTAAACTAACACTAGAAAAATCAGCATTAAAGTTTTTATAATTATCTCCTTTCATTTCACCATCAAAAGCTATTTTCATATTCTCTGATAGTAACAAAAATGGACTAAAAGAAAAATCGTTTTCTTTTAAATTGAAAGTTACTTTATGATTGGTATCGTCAGATGGATTTATAGCCCAATTATACCCATTGATAATTGCTGTAGATTTTTGAACACCAACAACTGATTTTCCTTCTTTATTTATGGTGTAGTAAAAATCTAAATTATAATCATCTACCACCTTTTTTCCTCCTTTAAAAGTAGACTTAAAAAATAACGTGTCATTTACTGTTCTATTTAATAGATTTACCTCCTCTATATTATAAAACTCATTCGACATTTTATCTGCTGTAAGGTGTGTGTTGTATAACGTATTTTTATTATCAACACGCAAAACAATACCATCAATTATATTTTCATAGATATCTAGTTTTGGAGATGAAAAGGTAAGCTTAACGGAGTTGTTATTTGAATTAACTCTACCTCTTATTTGAGTACTTGGACCAATAGATACTTTTGGTAAAAAAATATCAACTATCTGATTATAGATATCGAAATTAAAATTCACATATTGATTTGGGGCTACAGGAATTGGTTTATAATTAGTATAAACGCTACCTAATGCATTTTGAAAAACAGGCAATAATTCGCTAAAGGTAAATTTACCTTCTAGTTTTCCTTCTGCAATGTCTTTAGAGTTTACTTCTATGGTTTTAATACTATCTTTTACCGATGAGTTTACTTCAAATTTTTTAAACTCATATTTTTGCTTTTGATTTGTGTATTCTAAATTTTGAAAAGTTGCTTTACCTACAATATCATCAAAAGTATTTCCAGATATATCTAAATTAATTTTCCCTTTAAGTAAAGCTATGCTATCTCTTGTAAAAAGTTGAGTTTTATTGAGGTCTAACATATCAATATCTGCTAGGAAATCAAATTTATGTACCTCTGAAGAAAAATCTGCTAAACCTTTAAACGTTAAGCTAAAGTTATCATCTTTAGCTTCTAAATAACCATCAAATAATTTATTTTGAAACTCACCATTTACTAGTAAATCTTTGTAAGTATAATTATTAAACTCTATACTAGATACAGTTCCAATTACTGAAGTATTGATATTGGCAACATCAAAACCTTGTCCGTCAACATCTGCTCTTAAAGATACTTTCCCTAAGTTATCATCATTTGCTAAAACACCAATATCTAAATTAATAAATTCTATTTCTCCACTATACTCAGCATTATTAATATCATCTATACCTGTTATTAATAAATCTGAAACGGTAGTACCTATTTGAGAGGTTACACGAAGAGTAGCATCCATTTGCTCTGGTGTTACTTTAACCAACCCAGACATGTTAAACCTTCCCAACTTTTTAAAATCTGTTGGTAATGTTTTACCTAAAACATTTGGTAAAATACTTTTTAATTGGTTGTACTCTGCTGATACTTTATCTAAATCTGCATCAAAAACAAAACCTCTACTGGTATTTAGGGCATTAACAAACCCCATATCACCAACTATTCTTATACCATTTTTAGAGTATAAGTTAACATTGTTTAGACTAAAATTGTTTAAAACACCATTCATTTTACCCGTAAAAAAGAGCATATCTGTACCTCCTATCTCTCCATAAAGTTTGTTTAAATCCATTACAGAAACACTACTTTTTTTGAACTTACTGGTAACTTTAACCTTATCTACAAAACTGACAAAGTCTTTTCTTTTGTATGTAAACTCGATATCAGCTTGAATATTAGAATTGTTATTTGTTTCTAAGGTAGTATTATTAAAAAGCATATGCTGCTTTGTGTAAGCAAAATCTGTAGATAGGTTGGTAATACTTATTCCTCTATTATCGGTAAGATACATTCCTTTTATATTGGAGGAAAAATCAGGTCCTTCTAATAAAAAGTTTTGCAGATTTCCACCAACATTATAAGCTCCAAATTGTAAAGGTTCTTTTTTAGCTTCATCAATGAGTTTGTAAGTTAAATCATCTACATAAATATTGGAGGTTTTTAGTATAAACGGATTTTTACTTGGCTGATCATTACCGTCGTCAAAACTTTTTACAAAAATGCTAAGATTATCATCTTCTTCACCTTTGTATTTTTTCATGTAAAAATATGCTCCAGATAAAGTAACATCTCCTAATTCTACATTATTATCAACCACCTTTTTTACATTTTGCAATGAAGTTTTTAAGTTGTTTACAAAAATTAATGTGTCTTTATGATGGTCTCTAATTTCAATTTCTTTAAGCTGTACACTACCTAAAAGTGATAAATCTATTTTCTTTACCACTATGTTGGTGCCAAATTCTTTATTTACAAAATCTGTAGCTATTTTACCTAACCTACTTTGTACCGCTGGAATTGAAAAAATCAGCATTAAAAGCAATAAAAGAATCAGAATGATTCCAATAATTTTCAGTAGTATTTTTCCCGTTCTTTTTATGGCTGAATTGTATTTAAAATTAGTGGTTAAAACATCAAAAACATTGCCTTAGTACAAAGAAACATCAATTTTAACGAATATCTAACGTATTATGAATATTTTTGCACTTTAAAACTACAAATAATTGAGCACAGAAAACACATATATTTTAGGTATAGAAAGCTCTTGTGATGATACAAGTGCTGCGGTGATTTGTAATGGTAAAGTATTAAGTAATGTAGTTGCCAACCAAGAGGTACATGCAAAATATGGAGGTGTAGTTCCTGAGCTTGCTTCAAGAGCACATCAGCAAAATATTGTACCAGTGGTTCAAAATGCACTCGATAAAGCAGGCATTACAAAAGATGATTTAAGCGCAATTGCATTTACCAGAGGTCCTGGTTTAATGGGATCTTTATTAGTGGGTACCTCATTTGCAAAATCATTAGCATTGGGGTTAAATATTCCGTTAATAGATGTTAACCATATGCAGGCTCATATTTTAGCTCATTTTATTATTGAAGAAGGTAGTAAAATACCTCCTTTTCCTTTTATTTGCTTAACTATAAGTGGCGGTCATACACAAATTGTAAAAATAACTAACCACTTTGAAATGGAGGTTTTAGGCGAAACTATAGATGATGCTGTTGGAGAAGCTTATGATAAATCTGCCAAATTACTTGGTTTACCTTATCCTGGTGGACCTTTGGTAGATAAATATGCTCAAAAAGGAAACCCAAAGGCTTTTAAATTTACACAACCTAAAGTTGGAGATTTAGAATTTAGTTTTAGTGGTTTAAAAACTCAAATTTTATATTTCATCCAAAAAAACACCAAGGAAAATCCTAAATTTATTGAAGAGAACATCTATGATATTTGCGCATCTATTCAATATACAATTATTGAAATTTTAATGAAGAAAATTAAAAATGCTGTTAAACAAACCGGCATTTCAGATGTTGCGATAGCAGGAGGTGTTTCTGCTAATTCTGAAATTAGAAAAAGACTTGGTTTAGCAGAAAAACATTGGAAATGGAATACTTACATTCCAAAATTTGAATATACCACCGACAATGCTGCGATGATTGCCATTACTGGATATTTAAAATATTTAAATAATGATTATTCTGATATATCTATTGCATCTAAGGCTAGACTCAAAGTAACAGAATAAAAAAAGCGCTCTTTATAACAGAGCGCTTTTTTTTATTTTTTTGTCCCGTCCTAAAATAAGTTTACACCAATAAGACTTATTTTATGAATAACAGTTTACGCAAGAAAAAG
>NZ_JBHTJR010000053.1:0-4518 GCF_042676005.1 Tenacibaculum geojense
GCCGATGGTACTGCCACTGGTGGGAGAGTAGGTCATCGCCTTTCTTTTTAATCGAAACCTCATACATTTTTGTATGAGGTTTTTTTTGTTATCTATTTGTTTACATAAGTTCAGGTACTCCTTCCCCTGAATCTTTATATAGGTCAATACTAAGCTACATTAATACCATATATACCTAGGTTTACGGATACTACCTACTAATCCTTGTTATACCATTAAAGAATAAATAGAATATAAAAATTACAATATCAACCAATAATAGTAGCTCTGAAATAATATAGAGATAGATAAACAAATAAAACCGATACTTTAAGTATCAGTTTTATTTGTTTATCTATCTCTTTTAGATCTCCCTTTTTGTTCAGGTTGTAAATAGTATTCTTTTTTGTATTCTTTATATTTTTTAATTTTTCTATTTTTTGGCTTCTTTCTTTTTATGATTTTATTTTTACCTACTCTAGCATTTAGAGCAGCTCTGTAATAAAAGTAATCATTATCCTCTCTAAATTGTCGATAGTTGTTTCTAAAATCTTCTCTGTAAAAATACCTATCATCATAATCATAAATAGGGCCTATATTAACATCAATATTAAAATATGATTCATTATATCTTTCTTTAACATATCCTCTATAGTTAGGATATCCCCATTTATCATAATTTATAAACAAGTTTCCTATTTTAGATAAGTTACCATATCTATATTTCATATATACTGATCCAATCCTTTTAACGTTACCTCTTCGGTCGTAATTAATGAATACATTACCAACTCTTCTAACTCTACCATTATAATCTCTTTCTATTCTTATACCACTAGAATATCTTCTATTGTATCGATTGTTTCTATAATGAGTATCAAAATCAAAGTCCCCGTTTAAAAAAACATGAAATTCAATTCCTCTTTCTATGAAGGTAACTGCATCGTTATATCGATAGTTAACCCCAATTTTGCTTTTAGTTGTTTTAGCTTCTACTGATGCTAATGTTAAAACACTTAATAATAAAAATAGTATCCCTTTTCTCATGATTGCTAATTTTAGGGTTATGCTTACTCTATATGCTTTTCGGCTTCCGCATTTGATTACATACATTCAAACTACGTGCCAAAAAATAATATTAATTATTATATAGTTGTAAATATCACTAAATCATATACTTATTTTTTGTTTTATATCATTAATTACATATAATTATTTATTGATGTAAAAATTTATATATTTATACGACTTAGCCTTAAACCTTTACTATGATAGATGCCATAGAGACGAACTTAAAACGTGGAATTAGACTTTTAGAAAGTATTTCTGATGAAGAGTATAGTGATTGTTCAATTCCTCCTTATTATTCGAGTATAGGCAATAATATGAGACATGTTTTAGATGTTTTTGATTGTATTTTTAAAGGATATGAAAATAATTGCATCGACTTTTCTTGTAGAGATAGAAATGAACAGGCGCAGATGTATACTGAACATGGTATACAATATTTTAATTCTGTTATAAATAAACTGAAATTACTTAAGAAATCTGACTTTAATGTGTTAATAACAGTTACAGATGATTTAGGTTTGGGTAAGGTATCCACACAATATACATTGGGTAGTGCATTAGCTCAAGCTCACAGCCATGCAATTCACCATTACGCTAGTATTGGTTTTATAATTAATCAATTAGGAATTGAATTACCGGATAATGATTTTGGTTATAATCCAACAACTCCAAAAGTAAATAAATAGTTTATAATTATCTATTTACATATACCCAACCTCTTCTTTCATTACTTAACGTATCATTACCGTATTGTAAAATGTAAAAATAGGTTCCCACAGGTAATGCATCTTGTGCAGAAATTGTTAATCTTCCTTCAGATAAACCTTTCCAATCATTTTGATAATCATCAGTTTCATAAACAGGAATACCCCATCTATTAAATATTGATAATCGAGTAGTGTCGTATTGTTCAAGTCCCTCAAATACCAATTCATCATTTAATCCATCACCATTGGGTGATATTAAATAATTATCATTAGAAAATGTTCCTGAAGCAAATTCAGATCCAATAGTTATTACTGTATAATTGTTAGGAATAAATGTATTAGATGTTATTTGGCCTTCATTTAAATCTCCAGTAACGGCAGAATTTCCCAAGTTTACCCATTGATTGTCAGTTTCACTCCATCCAACTACAGTTAAAAACTCAATATTATTAGTTAATGTATTAATATTACTATAAGAATCCCAAGTTAGTGTAACGGTTGTTTCTGTATCTCCATCTAAATCCCAAAATTCTTCTTGACTTATATTTTCAAGAAAAACCTGTCTCTGATTCGTTAAAAACTGATCTGCAAATGTTGTTGGATTTTCAGGGTTTTCATAAAAGTATGCACCTTTAAAGATGTTAGATTTTCCATTGTTTGAGTTAATAATCATTGGTCTTAATCTATCATCATCACCAATAGGAAATCTAAACACTTCCGAACCTATTACTGAAGTATATCCATCTGTATATCTAAAATCATCTTCTCCAACATAAAAGTCATGATTAATAAAATCTAAAGAAATTTCTGGGTTATTTCTTGGAGTTATAATTTTTCCGTTAAAAAAAGTAAATTCATTTTTAACACCTAAAGAAACTAGTAACTGTAGATGAGTAGCAGCATCAACCTCTACAATGTTAAATATTGGCCTGTTTGTACCAGAGATAGTTAAAATGTTATCGCTATAAAAACCAGTAAAACCAAGATTAGAGTCGAATGTTCCATTGTTAACCACATTGGTATGAAAACCTATGCTTGCGTTGTCATGCATTTGTACATTTCCGTTATTTTGAAATGCCACTTGTGCATTAACTACTAAAGCAACAGTTAATAAGTATGTGGTTAATAATGATTTCATTTTATCTGTATGCTGTATATAATACTACTACCGATTCAGATTGTACATCATTTGGTTGTACATTTTGAATTGGATTTCCGCTATTAGCAGTTACTGAACCGTTTGTATATGTAACATTTAAAGAAAAGCCATCTGCATTAAAAGCAGCAAGATTAGCAGTAATACTACCTAGAAAATTACCATTTTGATCAGAATAACGTAAACCTATACAACTAGAAGATGATGCAAATCTCGAAATGTCATTAATAGAGTTTCCAGAGCCTCCAACATATATAACTTGTTGTGTAATACTTCCTCCATTATTTCTTGCAAAACCATTCATACTACCATATGAATTTGATATACCTCGAGCATTGTTACCAACACCATTATCTGAATTAATATCTAAACTTTCAACATTCGCATGAGCCACAAAGGTTATTTGAGACGGTTGAAAAGGTAAACCTGTAATGTTTTGAGTTCCTGCTGTTGAAATTATAAAAAAACCTGTATATACATTTGCTGAGCTTTGGGTACTTTCAGAAATAAGTTGCCAATTATTACCTTCACTTTGTAGCCAAATAGTAGAATTGTTGTTTATAGAATTGGTTACTACATTTTGCTGGTTTAAAAAATTAGAAGAAGTCACATTTGTTCCTGAGACGTTTTTTATAACATAAATTCTTCCATTACAGGTGTTTGCATTTGGTAAAATAATATTTCTGTTTGTAGAAAGTATTACTGTATGATGATCTTCAGTTAAATTGAAAGCACCAGCACCTGAATTAACATTTACTAAAGATTTTGAAACAGAACCTTCCACTTGTAATGTTGAATTAGCAACGTTATATGTTGTTTGAGGATCGTTATAGTCAGAATCTACAGCTACATTATTCGTATTAATGTTTATACCAAACCTAGTTTTTGCGTTTTCTGTATTATTACTCCCTTGAACTCTAAAAAATTCTTTATGAAATCCACCGCTTCTGTAATCATATCTTTTAAAAATTATTGGTTCATTACCGTCATCACCAATAATAAATTCTAATCTTCCATCATTATCAGGTCCTGCTGAACCTATTTCAAATAAATCAGTAACACCTGTACTACCTTTTAATCTGAAGTTACCATTTTGTGTGGTAAAAAACATAGGTTTGTAAAATGAAGCACCATCAGCTCTAAATTGAAGCGCAGAAGTACCCGTTGCATTATCTCCAGTAAGATAAACAAGATATTGATTAATATTTGTATAATCTGGATATGCTTGATCTAACCCTAATGTTTGTCTTCTACCAAATTCTAATATAGGAGTGTTGTTAGATCTAATTTGCATTCTCACATCATCAATTGTACCTAGAAAATTAGTATTATTTGAACCTGTGTTACCATTTAAAAGCCAGTTATTAGAAATATCGCTAATGCTTAACCATGCACTATCATCCCATATTCTTACAGTAGTAGGAGATGTACTAGTATCAAACCAAACATCACCTTCGATAGGACCAGTAGGAGCTGTTGCACTGGTTGTAACAGTATTTTCAACAGTGTTAGGCACATCAATAGTAAAATTAGGGTATGTTCCCCCTACAGTTACATTACCATTACCACCATCAGCAATAGTTACAGTTTGATCAGGAGCTGAGT
>NZ_JBHTJR010000054.1:0-85282 GCF_042676005.1 Tenacibaculum geojense
GTTATTAGGCACATCAATAGTGAAATTAGGATATGTTCCCCCTACAGTTACATTACCATTACCACCATCAACAATAGTTACAGTTTGATCAGGAGCTGAGTTTGTAACTTGAAAATCTTGCCCAGTTTGTGTTACGGAAATTCCTGTACCAGCGGATACTGTTTCTGAAAGTTCAGAAAGGTTTACAGTTTGGGTATTACCATTTTCAATTGAAATGGTTAATGTATTAGAAGAATCATCATAATTAAATGATGTTATGTTTTGTGAGTCTGTGTTGTCTAAATAGTCTGATAAGTTTAACCAATTAGTTCCATCCCAAAAATTTACAATACTTGGTGTTGTACTAGTGTTAAACCATACATCGCCTTCAACCGGATTGGTTGGAGCTATGTTTGCCTCTGTGACAGAATTATTGTTAACAATACGAAGTGTTCCTTTGTTATCAATAACTCTTACTTCTTGAGCATTGATCTCATTTAATGAGATCAATGCAGAAGTAATTAAGATTACTCTTAAAAGATTTTGTTTGTAAAACTTTCTACTTAACAATTTACTTTAAATAATTTTTTATTTAACGTATTGAACTTCAATAACATCTCCAGCATATACAGACCAGTCATTAGGAACTGTAGTACTTGGAATTAATGTTACGTCTGAACCTGAAACAGTATAATCTAAATTTGCAATAAGCTTAGCTCCGTTTCTGTAAACCCAAACTTTTTCAAAAGTTGGTAATACTATAGGCCCTGTTAAAGTGTAGGTAGTTTGTCCTGCTGTAGCAGTAAAAACTTGATGTCCACTTTGTAACAAGTCAGTAGCTAATAATTTCTTAGTAGCACCTGTAGCTTCATCTCTTACTAATACGGTCCACCCTGTACCTGTACCTGCATCAGATCCTGTTGTTGCATCTGTAGAAGCATTACCTGTTTCTAATTCTATTCCGTTCAAACCAAAAATGTTACCATCAACGTCAATAAAAGTGTCATCTGTTAAAGCTCCACCCAATTGCCAAGTTGTTGTTGTTACATCATTAGTAGTGTTTGATAATAAAGTCAATCCGTTTTTAACTTGTAAATACTTGATTGTACCTTTGTTATCTATAACTCTAATAGCACCACCTGTAGTTGTAGTTCCAGGAAGAGCATCTGCTTCCTTAGTTACGTCTCCAGCTGTTTGTTGTGCGCTTACAGTACCAGCTACTAACATTGCTGCCGTAAAAGCAGCGATCTTTAATCTTTTTGTAATTGAATTCATAATTGATAATTGTGTTAAATGTGATTTAGGGTTGTAATTATTAGTTAATTTTAAATATTGTTATACCTAGTAAAATTGTACTATTCTAATTTGATCTCCGTCAAAACAAATTGCACCAGCTTCAACTTCTATAGTGGTAGTGTTTACAATGGTAAAATCCACCCTGACACCGTTTCTGTAAACATTAACTTTTCTACCATCTGTAATAGGTAGAGGAGCTGTAAATTGAGTTTGACCATTAATTGCTGTAATTTCAGCAACTTCTTCTCTCATTAATGAAGATAAGTTAACCCTTCTTAATTCACCCGTAGTTTGGTTAACAGTTACTATATCATCTTGAGTTACATCACCGTCTTGTAATCCTTGAATTGCAAGTGTGTTAGTTGCATCTGTTGTAATTGTTGTAGGTCGAATTAACACACCACCAAGTTGAATTGTATTATTAGCAGCAACAAAAACACCATTATTTGCATTTACGCTAGTGCTCGAATTCACCCATGAGCTACCGTTGTAAGCATAAATGATACCCGTTGTTTGATCAACATATAAATCACCAGCAATTGGATTTGGTGCGTTTGATGAATCTGGAGCACCATTACCTCGTCTAGGATTTGTATCTATAGGAATCCATTGGCTACCGTCCCAAATACTAACATAATTATTATTAGCATCGTTTATCCAAAAATCACCCATTGAATTGTTGGTTGGAGCCGAACCTGATGTTGTTACAGTAATATTATTGGAAGTTGAATTGCTACATAAACTTACCCAAGTAGTCCCATTGTAAGTATACACACAATCACTATCAGTATTGTATACTAATGCACCACGTAAAGGTTGGATGCTATTCATTTCAGCATCTGTAAGCCTTGTAATTACTAGTACTTTGTCAGAGCTTTCTAATTCAAGGATTGAATTACTATCAATTATTGAAGGGTTATCCCCAATTTTAACTTGAGAATAAATATTAAATGTGGCAAAGTATAGTATAAAGAATAAAAACCTTTTCATTTATTGGGGATAAAATGTTTTGTTTTAGTACTTTATATATTTAGAAACATAAACATTGTTTCAGGTCACAAATATACAATGATTTTTTCTAAATTATTTTAAAGATAATAAAAAATACCTATTTTTCAATTAGTTTTAACTATTTTTCAAAGATTTTAGTTTTTTGGTGTATTCTTTTAACCATAAAATTTCATTAACAAATGTTAATGTTTTTATGTAAGGAACATTTGCTGATTTGTTATTATATACTGCTATGTCATATAACGATTTCCAGTGAGATCTTATTGCCTTTAACGCTTTAAAATAGGTGTAATTATTAGTATCATATATATGTGTAGGTTCTGCAATAATTCCATTTATTTCTAAAATCTTGAAGTTTTTTCCTTTTTCTAATTCCTTAAATGAGTTATACTTTAAGTCGATTCGACCATAATACCAACCATCAATATTATTGCTTAACTTATCAAATGTATATGTTAATTCTTTAGAGATTAAGTGATTACCATTAATAAATTGAGTGCCTTTTGAGTGGTTTCCTATAACGGTTAGCCTAATCTCTTTGTTTTTTGGAGGTATTTCTAAAAGATTATCCTGATGAATTTCTCTGAAAAGATCTATATATAGCTTCGCTCTGTTATCAGCTAATATTAATTCTTGAAGATTATGTATACCGTTTCCGGTAACAGAAATGAATTTTTTTAAGGTAACAGAACTTATGTAGCCTTTAGATTGATTAGGTTTTCTATGATAGAAAACACCACATTCGTTTTTATAATCTAAAAACTCTTGTAAAATAAAGTTTATTGGATAGTTCTGTAAATAGCTTTCTAATTCTGTATCTGAATTTATTTTTTTTACCAATAACCCTCTAAATCCAACATCCGGTTTTGCTATAATAGGGTAGTAGATGTTATTTTTTTCTAAAAGGTCTTTTACTTTTAAAAAATTAGTATTGGGTTTAATTAATACAGATTTAGGTCTAAATTCTTCAGGAACTAATAGTATTGTTTCATATTTACTTTCTGTTCCATTTCCTGAACTTTTAATTCCTGGGTTGGCAGCTGTAAAAAACACACTACTACGAGCTTTTATAGCTAAATAAAAAGCATATGGTAAATTAGGAACATAAAACATTGATGATGGCCAATACTCCCAATTAGTAAGTTTTTCTATGTTGAATTTTTTTTTCAAAATTTATTCATTGAAAAGTACATCTAAAAAAGATTTAAATGTTTTAAATCCAAAATATACAGTAAATAACACTAATGATGCACCAATAAATAATAATAAATAAGCAATATAAATACCAGGACTTGTGTTATAAGCTCTTAAAGCTTTGAAGGCTACACTTAAAACTAACGGCGATAATATTAGTAAACCTAAAAGAGCCATGAGTTTTTTTAAAGGTTTTTCGTAGGCAGATATATCCATTATAAATTATAGTTTTGAATAGCATTTCTTACACTACCATATTTTTGTAGTAGTTCTTTAGCTTTATCTTGGTCGATATTTAATTCAGAAACTAACATGTTTTCACCTCTTTCTAAAAGTTTTTTATTAGAGAGTTGCATATCTACCATCTTATTACCTTTTACTTTTCCAAGCTGAATCATGGTTGCGGTTGATAACATGTTTAATACTAATTTTTGTGCTGTTCCTGCTTTCATTCTTGAGCTTCCAGTAACAAATTCAGGTCCAACAACAACTTCTACAGGGAATTTAGCTGTTTTTGCCAATGGACTACCAGCATTACATGTAATACATCCTGTTAAAATGTTATTTTGATTGCATTTTTCTAAAGCAGCAATTACATACGGAGTTGTTCCAGATGCAGCTATTCCTACAACCACATCTTTATTTGAAATATTATAAGTTAGTAAATCTTCCCATCCTTGAGTAATAGAATCCTCAGCAAACTCTACAGCTTTTCTAATAGCTGTATCTCCTCCAGCAATTAAACCAATTACAGTATTGAAATCAACTCCAAAAGTAGGAGGGCATTCAGAAGCATCAACAACACCTAATCTTCCACTTGTGCCTGCACCTAAATAAAAAAGACGTCCACCAATTTTTAACTTTTCTACAATTTCTTGTGTCAATTTTTCTATTTGTGGTATGGCCTTTTCAACAGCGTATGGTACTGTTTTATCCTCGTTATTAATTTTGATTAACAGGTTGTTAATACTCATTTTTTCGAGGTCGTTGTATTTTGATGCTTTTTCTGTGGTTTTTATAAATGTCATGTTTCAAAAGTAAGTATATTTTTTTTGAAGATGTATTGTGACTAATTAAAAAATAGTGTGTCTTTAAAATACAATACTTCGATGAGGGAAAAAGAAGTAAGAAAAGAGAAGGAAAGAAAAAAGCGAGTTACATTAGTAACTCGCTTTTCTTATTAATATAAGTTTTAAAAACTATAAAATATTGTTTAAAATACTACATGGTCTCATTGCAGCATCTGCTAATTCATCATTTGGTTCATAATAACCACCAATGTTAACTGCTTTACCTTGAATTTCATTTAATTCATTAACAATATTAGTTTCATTAGCTTCCATTTTTTCAGCTAATGCAGCAAACTCTTCTTTTAAGTCTGCATTTTTATCCTGACTAGCTAATTCTTGAGCCCAGTACATTGCTAAATAAAAATGACTTCCTCTGTTGTCTAATTCTCCAGCTTTACGTGAAGGAGACTTCTTGTTATCTAATAACCTTTCAATAGCATTATCTAAAGCTTCTGCTAATACTAATGCTTTTGGGTTGTTAGTAGTTTCTCCTAAATGTTCTAATGATACAGCTAAAGCTAAAAACTCTCCTAAAGAATCCCAGCGTAAGTGGTTTTCTTCAACAAATTGTTGTACGTGCTTTGGAGCAGATCCACCAGCACCAGTTTCAAATAGTCCACCACCATTCATTAACGGAACAATTGATAACATTTTAGCAGAAGTACCTAATTCTAAAATAGGGAATAAATCTGTTAAATAGTCACGTAAAACATTTCCAGTAACAGAAATTGTATCTTCACCAGCTTTGGTTCTTTTTAATGTATATTGAGTTGCTTCTGCAACAGACATGATGTGGATTTCTAATCCGTTGGTATCATGGTTTGGTAAGTATTTTTCTACCTTTTTAATTAATTCAGCATCGTGTGCTCTATTTTTGTCTAACCAAAAAACTGCAGGTGTTTGAGTTGCTTTAGCACGTGTAACAGCTAATTTAACCCAGTCTTGAATTGGAGCATCTTTAGTTTGACACATTCTCCAGATGTCACCTTCTTCCACGTTGTGTTCAATTAAAGTATTTCCAGCAGCATCTACTACAGATACTTTACCATTGGCAGAGATTTCAAAAGTTTTATCGTGAGAACCATATTCTTCTGCTTTTTTAGCCATTAACCCTACATTAGGTACAGTTCCCATTGTAGTAGGATCAAATGCTCCGTTTTCTTTACAAAAATCGATTGTTGCTTGGTATAATGAAGCGTAAGAACTATCAGGAATAACAGCTTTAGTATCTTGTGTTTTTCCTTCTTTATTCCACATTTGGCCAGAAGTACGAATCATTGCTGGCATAGATGCATCAATAATAACGTCAGATGGTACATGTAAATTGGTAATTCCTTTATCAGAATTTACCATGGCTACATCTGGGTTTTTAGCATAAATAGCATCTATATCAGCTAAAATCTCCGCTTTTTTCTCAGCAGAAACTTCATCTAAATTACTTAATAAGTTTCCGAAACCGTTGTTTACATCAACACCAATTTTTTCAAAAGTTTCTCCGTGTTTTTCAAATAAATCTTTGAAGAAAGTTTTTACTGCATGCCCAAAAATGATAGGATCAGAAACTTTCATCATAGTTGCTTTCATGTGTAATGAGAACAACACACCTTTATCTTTAGCATCTTTAACTTGTTCGTCTAAGAAAGTTAATAATGCTTTTTTGTTCATAACTGAAGCGTCAATAACCTCACCTTCTAATAATGAAACCTTGTCTTTTAAAACAGTTTGATTTCCATTAGCATCTGTGTGTACAATTTTTACGTCTGTAGCAGCGGGTAATGTTACCGATTTTTCGTTATGAGCAAAATCATTTTCGCTCATAGTTGCTACGTGAGTTTTAGAGTCAGAACTCCAAGCTCCCATAGAATGAGGGTTTTTCTTTGCGTAATTTTTTACAGCTTTCGGAGCACGACGATCAGAGTTTCCTTCACGTAAAACTGGGTTTACGGCAGATCCTTTAACTTTATTATAACGTGCTAATATCTCTTTTTCTTCAGCTGTTTCTGCTTCTTCTGGATAATCTGGCAAAGCATATCCTAAAGCTTGTAATTCTTTAACAGCGGCCTTTAATTGTGGTACTGAAGCACTAATATTTGGTAATTTTATAATATTAGCTTCTGGTTTAGTAGCTAATTCACCTAAAAATGCCAATGCATCTTCTACACGTTGTTCTTCAGTTAAGTAATCAGAAAAGTTTGCTAAAATTCTTCCTGCTAAAGAAATATCTTTAGTTACAATTTCTATATTAGATGATTTTGTAAAAGCCTTTACAATTGGTAAAAACGAGCGGGTAGCCAAAGCTGGAGCCTCATCCGTTTTTGTATACATGATCTTAGCTGTTGTACTCATATATCTGTTTGTTTGTTTAAGTTTGAAGTGCAGCAAATTTACACATTACAATTCATTTTTTTAATGATAAATTGTTAGAAATAAGGATGTTTTTTTATTAATATGTTAAAAGGAGAAGTTTTTTAGCGTATTGAAACGTTAAAATTAAAAAGCCATACTGCATTTTAAAAATGTAAGTATGGCTTTTCCTGAAACATTTTAAAAGAAACTCACTGTATTTAATTAAACTACTTAACTAAATCTTTACCAATGTTTCAGCTGCTTGTGTAAAGTGGAAACTTTAAAAACAAGTGGTGTTTTTCAAAATTGATTTTAATTTTTTAAAATCTGTAAAAAACCGAATATAAACTTGTATTTTGAAAAACAATTAAATAAATAAAAGAACGTAACTTTTAATTTTTTGTGTGATATTTATATTTCAAAAATACAAATTTAAATACTGATTATCAATGCTTTAATTAAAATTAAGTTAACAAATTTATTTTATTGATTTGTTAACAATTGTCAATAAAAAAAACGATGCATTTGCATCGTTTTTAATAAGATAAAAAGTGGTGAAACTCTTAGTTTCTTCTTTCTTTAATTCTTGCTTTTTTACCAGTAAGACCTCTAAAGTAGAAGATACGTGCTCTACGAACTTTACCTCTTTTGTTAATTTCAATTTTTTGAATTGTTGGTAAGTTTACAGGGAAGATACGCTCTACACCTACAGTACCAGACATTTTTCTAATTGTAAAAGTCTCTGAGGATCCAGATCCTCTTCTTTGGATAACAACTCCTTTAAAAAACTGAGTACGAGTTTTGTTACCCTCTTTAATTTCGTAATAAACTGTAATTGTATCACCAGCAGCAAACTCTGGTAATTCATTTTTTGTTACAAATTCGTCTTGTACAAATTTAACTAAATCCATTTTTATAAATATATGATGGTTGAAACAAAGCAACATTCACGATTTTCGTCAGAGGTTGATTTTGCGAGTGCAAATTTATAATTATTTTTTGTTTTTCTAGTGTTTTTTCAAAATTAAATTTATATCAAAAAAAAGATGTTCTGTTTTAATAAATGGTTGTTTTATAGTTTAATGGCCTGGTTAAAGATTACATTATTTTAAATATTAAGTAAAATGTAGTTTAGTTTGTAAATGTAATTTTCGAGTGCTTAAAAATACTTGAAATTTATGATTGTTTTAGTGCATAAACCAGTAGCCCAAAAAACTAAAAATAATTTATTAACTATCTTTTTTCTAAAATTAATAGCAACAATTAAAGCTATTAAAAAACAAACAACAACGGCTTACCTATTATTTTTTATAATTTCAGCATGTTTACTTGTAATCTATAATAAAGAAACGTTGCATTTATTAACTAATAAGTTTCATACAAGGTTTTTAGATCTGTTTTTTAAATATGCTACTTATTTGGGAGATGGTGTTATGTTTGGTGTTTTAGCTGTCTTATTCTTTTTTATTAAAAGAAAAATGACTTTAGTTTTTGCTATTAGTGGTTTTTTAACTTTGTTGATAACGTTTGTGTTTAAAAAACTTATTTTTAAAGGTGTTCCAAGACCTGCATCGATTTTTGGTGTTGATAATCTTCATTTAATTGATGGTGTTAAAATGGCTTTTTGGAACTCTTTTCCTTCGGGACACACTACAACTGCTTTTGCAATTTTTACCATATTATGTTTATATTTTAATAAATGTGCTTCTCAATATTTATGGCTTTCATTGGCTATAATTGCTGGATTATCACGAGTGTATTTATCTCAACATTTTTTAATGGATGTTTTTGTAGGATCCGGAATTGGTGTTTTGATAGGATTAGTAAGTATGTCTTTATTTCAAGATGCTGTTATTAGAAAGATTCATTAATGCTGTCTGTTTATAAAAGATATACATTAATCTTCATTATTATCAGTACTGTATTAAGAATTTTTTTAGCTTCTAGTTTAGAGTTTGGTAATGATGAAGTATACTATTGGTTATACGCTAAATATCCTGCAATTAGCCATTTTGATCATCCACCCATGGTTGGTTTTTTTATCCAGTTTTTTACTTTTAATTTATTTTTTGATAATGAACTAGTTATTAGGTTAGCCGCTATTATTCCTATAAGTATAGCAATGTATATCATTTTTTTAATAGCGAGTACTATTAAAAATGATAAAGTTGGTTTTATAGCAGTTTTACTTTGCAATCTTAACATTTATGCATTAGTAATTTCGGGTACATTTATATTACCAGATGCTCCTATGATTTTATTTTGGTTGTTAGGTTTTTATTTTTTTATTCAAAGTATAACAGAAGATGTTATAACAGAGTCAAAAACTAAACTTCTATTAGGATTTTTATTTACAGCTTTAGCAATTTACAGTAAATACCAAGCAATATATTTATTATTTGGAGTTGTTTTATATATAGTTAGTTTTAGAATACAGTGGCTAAAAACTAGAACCTTTTATTTAGGTTTTATTTTTCCTCTTATTGCTATTGGATTGATTTTTTATTGGAATTATACAAATGACTTTATTAGTTACAAATTTCACGGAAATCGGGTTTCTTTTTTTAGTGGGTCTTTTAATAGTACTGCCTTTTTAAGAGAAATATTAGGTCAAATTATTTATAATAATCCATACCTTTTTTATTTAAGTGTTTTGTTTCTTTTAGCTATTTATAAGAAGAAATTAACAGACCCAAAACTATATTTTATTCTGTTTTGTAGCTTACCTTTATTATTAACTACTATCTATTTATCAATATATAGAAATACGTTACCTCATTGGTCAGGTATTGCATATATTACTTTAATACCTGGTTTGGCTTTATTAATTGAAAAAATACCTATTAAAAGGTTGGTTTTTGGTTTTGCTTTTATGCTTATTATGTTAATAACTGCTTTGTTTTCTGTTGATAAAGGTTTGTTTATTCCTGTTGATAACTTTGCAAAGAAAGAACGATTAGGAAAAAATGATGTGACGTTAGATATGTTTGGATGGAAACAGGCGTCGGATAAAATTTCATCAAATTTAATTAAAAAACAGCTAACTCAACTTCCTATAGTATCTAACAATTGGTATCCTGCAGCGCATATAGATTATTATATTGCTAGGCCTAATAAGATGAAGGTTTACGGACTGGGAAACTTAGCAAACATTCATAAATATTATTGGATTAATAATAAGTATAGACCTTTAGAAAAAGAAGTTTTATATATAACCGACAGTAGAAATTATAAAAATCCGTCTATTTTTCAATCAAATGGTTATCAAACAAGTGAATTAATACAAAAAACTCCGATTCTGAGAAACGGAGTTGTAGTTAAATATGTGTTTGTATATAAATTATTTAAGTAGTATTAGTCTTCTAACAAATCAGGTCTAATCTCTTGCGTTCTTTTATAGGCTTGTTCATTACGCCATTCTTCAATTTTAGGGAAATTTCCAGATAATAATACATCAGGAACTTTCATGCCTTCATATTCAGATGGACGTGTGTATACTGGAGGAGATAACAAATTGTCTTGAAAAGAATCGGTTAGGGCAGAGGTTTCATCACCTAAAACACCAGGGATTAACCTTATTACTGCATCACACAATACGGCTGCAGCTAATTCTCCACCTGTTAATACATAATCACCAATAGAAATTTCTTTAGTAATAAATTTATCTCTAACACGCTGGTCAACTCCTTTATAGTGACCAGTTAAAATGATAATATTTTCTTTTAAAGATAATTGATTAGCAGTTGCCTGATTTAAAGTAGGTGCATCTGGAGTCATGTAAATAATTTCATCATAAGTACGCTCCGATTGAAGTTTTTCAATACATTTAGCAATTGGCGCTATCATTAAAACCATACCAGCACCACCACCAAATTGGTAATCGTCAATTTGACGATAATTACCAAAACCATACTCTCTTAAATTATGAAAATGTACTTCTGCCAATTCTTTTTCAATGGCACGTTTCATCATAGAGTGGTTAAAAGGACTTTGAAGTAAATCAGGTTCTACCGTTATAATATCTATTCGCATGCCGCAAATGTAGTGGTTTTAACTAAAGTAATTGTTATAAATATCGCTCTTTAATAATGTTATTATGCCATTTACTATGTCCAATTATTAAAAAAGCACATGCTCTAGCAGATATCTTTTGATCACTTGCAATTCCAATATTTTTTAGATTTTCTTCGGAAATACTACTAACTAAATTGATACTGTATTCTCTAGTAACCTTAAATTCTTCAAGTAACGAGTTCATACTTTTTTTTGAGGCTTCTGAGGGAAGTATGTATATATTTTGGTCAAAACCAACTAAAGGAGCCATATCATTTCTAGCTATTCTTAAAAAACGATACATAAAAATACGTTCTGTATCAATTATATGTTGTAATACCTCTTTAATAGACCATTTGTTAGATTCATATTTGTAATCATGTTTTTGTTCAGGTATAGCTTTATAAAAAGCTATTATTTCATCTTTATTTAGGGTAAGTCCGTTAATAAGTTCTGTATTGTCATCAACTAAGTAAATATAATTGGCAAAATAACCGTTGTATTCTGTTTCTTGTAAACTAGATTTTAGCATTGATATTTTTTGATTAAAGATACTATTTTATTGAGAAAATATTTTTTTAAACTTAGAAGGTAGTTCTTTTGTTATTGATATATTTTCATTTGTAAATGGATGTGTAAAATTTAAACTAGAAGCATGTAAAAAAAGACCTTTTCCCTTATGGTAGAATTCAGGTAAATAATACAATTGATCTCCTAAAATGGGATTTTTTAAGAATAAAAGATGCTTTCTTAATTGATGCTTTCTGCCTGTTTTTGGATATAATTCAACTAAATTTAATTTATTAAACTTTACAGAAGAAGATGATTGTAATACTTTGTAATGTGTTAATGCTTTTTTTTCATCAATATCAACATCAATAACTCCTTCTTCATTCATATTTCCAACACAAACAGCATGGTATGTTTTTTGAATTTTTTTATGTTCAAATAGTTGGTTTAATTTTGTAATGCTGCTTACGGTTTTTCCTATTAAAAGTAATCCGCTGGTAGCATAATCAAGTCTATGAACAGGTTGTGGAGTAGTAGCATCTAGTTGTAAACTATTCTGTAAATTAGTTGGCAATGCATTTTTAATAGTATAAAAAGAGTTTCCGCTAACTAAAATGCCGGCTGGTTTATATATAGCAGCTAAATAATCATCTTCAAAAATTATGGATAGCTTTAAATTTATTTTTGTTGATTTGTAATCAGTTATACTTTCAAATAATTCAATTGTATCCTTATTATTAATAAAAAGCGCAGTGGTAGCTTTTTTTCCATTTACAAGTACTAATTCTTTTTTAATGGCTTTTTTTATGGATGATTTTGTAGGTGCTGACTTAAAAATTCCTACAGCGTAGTCTTGTAAACGAATAGGTTGGTTTAGTTTTTTGACTATATGTTGCTCTAATAATTTCATAATTAAAAACCAATGGCAGTATCATCACCTCTAGGATCAGCTCCTCCTTCTAATTTTCCGTTAGGAAGAACCAGTATTGCATCAACTTTACCAATAACAGGAGCATTATTTTCGTCCAAAGTATAACCAAGTTTAATGAGTTGATTTTTCACTTGTTCTGAAAAGCTTTTAGGTTCCATTTTTATAACATCAGGTAGCCATTGATGGTGAAATCTTGGTTGATTTACAGCTTCTTGCATCCCCATTTTATATTCATGTACATTGAGTATTGTTTGTAGTACCGAAGTGATAATGGTAGACCCACCTGGTGTACCTACAACCATAAATAATTTATTATTTTTTTCAACAATAGTTGGTGTCATTGAGCTTAGCATTCTTTTTTCTGGAACAATTTTATTTGCTTCAGCACCAATAAGCCCAAACATATTTGGTTCTCCGGGTTTACTGCTAAAATCATCCATTTCATTATTTAAGAAAAAACCAAGTTCAGAACAATATAGCTTTGAGCCATAAGCACCATTTAATGTTGTAGTTACAGAAACAGCATTCCCAAATTGGTCAACAATAGAGTAGTGGGTAGTTTCATCACTTTCTGAGATGTAAAGATTACCATGAGTTATATCTTTAGAGGCAGTTGCCTTATTGAAAGAAAAAGTACTCATTCTTTTATTCACATAATTAGGGCTAATTAATGTATCTATAGGAATGATAACAAAATCAGGATCTCCTAAAAAGAAACTTCTATCTGCATAAGCTCTTCTTTCTGCTTCTGTAATAACTTGAATGCTTTTTACAGAGTTGTGTTTATATTCATCTAACTCATAAGGTTCAATAGCTTTCATTATTTGTGCTAAACATACACCTCCGCTAGATGGTGGAGACATTGAAATAATTTTAAGGTCATCGTATTTGAAAACAACAGGTGTTCTCCATTTAGCTTGATATTTTTGTAGATCTTCTTTAGTTATAATGCCTCCATTCTCTTGAATAAAAGTAACCAGTTTATCAGCAGTTTCTCCGTTATAAAACTCATTTCTGCCATTTTGCTGAATACGAAGTAGGGTTTTAGCTAAACTATTGTATTTTATTGTATCATTTTGTTTCCAAATACTATCGAATATAATAGGCGATTTGTTTACTTTTTTAAAGTTAGGACGATGTTTTTTAAGTCTGTCTTCTTGTTTTTTAGTTACTATAATGCCTTTTTTAGCAAGTTGGATAACAGGTGATAAAATACCTTCAATAGGTAATGTTCCAAATTTTTCATGAGCTTTAAATACACCTGCAATGGTACCTGGAACACCAATAGCCATTGCCCCTAAAGTGCTTTTACCTTTAATAACATTGCCCAAACTATCTAAGTACATGTTTTCTGAGGCAGCCAGTGGAGCTTTTTCTCTATAATCTAAAGCACCGATTTCTCCGTTATTTAATCTGTAAACCATAAAACCACCTCCACCTAAATTTCCAGCATATGGGTAAGCTACTGCTAAAGCAAGTTCAGTAGCTACCATAGCATCAAAAGCATTTCCACCTTTTTTTAATATTGAAATTCCTATAGCAGAAGCTTCTTCTCTTGCAGAAACTACCATCCCTTTTTCAGAAATAACTCCTAAGTTTTTAGTGTTTTTCTTACATGATATTATTACAAAGATTAAGAGAAATAATGTTATATTTTTTTTCATAATGATTTTTTAAGAGTAGCTAATTCATTGGATGTGTAATTTTTTAAATCTTTAAAAAAAGTTAAAAAATCATTTTCAAGTTCGGTATTTAGTAATTGTAAATCTTCAATAGCTAAATGCATTTGAGATTTTCCTTTTGTTCTTCTGTTCATACCTTGAAGTACTTGATCTATACCTTTCTCAAATTGATAATTGTATAACCAATCATATTGAATCATATAAGGTAAAAGTTCTTGAGTTTTTTTTGGAAGTATACTAAAGTGTTTCTGAAGTAATTGATATACATTTTTTACAAAAACAGCTAGTGGGATTTGAGAATATGAACTCCAATTTTTAGCTAAAAAATGATCATAAAAAATATCGATAATTACACCATCATAATGGCCATAGCGTTCATGAAGCCTTCGTTTACTAATTCTAACTATTTCATGATTATCGGTAAATGTATCGATTTTTCGATGTAATAATATTCCTTGTTGTATAGCTTCAGGGAAATGTTGAAACCGATTTCCTCTTACATGATCTGCAAAAAAATTACCCATCATAATTTGAGTATTATTGCCCGATAAATATAGATGCGCGAGGAAATTCATAAGTTAAAAGTAAATAAAAACCACAAACAAAATGTGTTTGTGTTTTTTATATTTAATTAACAGTGATTTGTTTTTGTATAAAAATAGGTTTGTTTTTTTTATCTATTCCTTGTATTTCTATCGTGTATTCCCCTTTGATATCTGAAGTGTAAAAGGTTATATTTTTAGAGGAATCTAAATTAGGATTCCAGTATAACTGTGTTCTGTAATCTGGAATTCTATTGTTTTTAGAATTTGAATAGTCCTCTTTATAATATATTTTTTTTGGTTCTGGATTAATCAAACTAAAATTATAAGAGTTTGGAACATCAGGAATAAAATTTTCATCAAAAAGGTTAATTTCCATAATTCCTTGATATGTGATTGCGCCAAAAATATATTTTTCTTTCAATAAACTGATGGACTTTATTTTATAGGCAGAGAAGTTAATATAATCATCATGACTATATATTATTTGACCGTTAATTATTAATAAAGTAGGTAAAGATTTATCAGTTTCGTTGATGATATCTCTTACATGAAATTTATACCTTCCATTTTCTTGGGAATAAAATACATCATCTAAAACTTCAACAGTAGTTTCTTTTAGAGTTTTAAATCTTTTATAGTCATCTAAATATATAGTTTTAATTCTTGAATCATATGTTTTTTTTATTTCCTTGTTTTTAAAGATGCTGTCTTTTTTTAGCTTAATAAATGATCTATTAATTTGCGTATAAATAGCTCTTTTTTTTATTTCATTAATAATTTCATTACCTATTTTAAGATAATTACTTTTCTTAGGTATGAAAGATAATTTTTCTTCATCATCAAGATTAATTTTATATGCGTGTGCATTATCATCTAATATTTGTAAATTTAATTTATTATCATTTAAATTTTTTATATAGAATGAGAAATCACCATTTTTATTTGTAGAGCCTATTAAATTTATTTTTTGACGAGGAACACTTAGTCCAATAGGTTTATAGGTCATTCCTTTTTTGTCTTTTCTAGTAACAGTTCCGGATAATGTATATCCTCTCGTTTCAACTGTTATATTTTTATTTTTTAAAGGATTAATTTTACTGTTTTTATAATTAGTTATTTTAGGTGTATTAGGAATAGTATTTGTTTTTTTATAAACAGAGATTGAATATTTACCATTAATTAAGGTGCTATCTAGTTTTATTTCAACTAAGTCTCTTTGAGAAAATTTTTGTTTGTTAAGTGATATTAGATCATTATTAAATGAGTTTTTAATATTTTTATTATAAAGAAATTCTAATGAGTCTATTTTTTTTATAAAAGGGTTAATAATTACTATTTCATTAATAAAAACATTATCGTTAAGGAGTATTAAGTTAGTGTAACTTATAAGTTTATAAGTTCCAGATTTTAATTCGTTATCTATAAAAAAATCTCCATAAGCTTCACCATTAGTTAAATTAAATTTTTGCTTATAGATTACCTCATTTTTGCTGTTAAGTAAAAGTATATTACCAATTTTACTTTGCTTTGACAATTTTTTAGTAATAGGGTTTAGACAATAAATTTTATAATAAAGCTTTTCTCCAGTAACAAGAAAATTATTGTTAATTTGAGTGTAAATCTCTTCTTTTAATGTATTGTCATCAGTTTTTCCAAAAGATATAAAACTTAAAAAGAAGATTGTTAGTGCAATTTTAAAATTCATTTTTTAAATAATTTAATCAATCCAAAAGCTTGGACGTTCAGTTGTACCAAGAGCTCTGCAATCCCCACATACTTCAGGAACTAATATAAATGGACCGTTATCCCAAGTCGAAGTTGTTTCTTCATAAAATAAATATCCTCTTTCTATTGCTAGCGCTACTTCATACTCCCTAGAGTAAGGATCGTATATAAGAGGAGAGATAGTGGCACAATCATATATAAAGGGTATATCGTACTCATTTATATCTTCTTTGTTAAAAAATATACGTTTTTCGGTTACACTAGATGCTTCAAAAAAGCCAATAACTTTTTCATTATTATCTATGTTTTTTATGTTACCATTAATAAAACCAACTTGATTTTCTGTAAATACACTTTCAGACTCTGAAAAAATGTTCAGTTTTTCGAAAAATAAATAAGCTCTTTCATTCCTTACAAATTGTTTAACTAATATGGAATATCTATTAGTAAGAATGAAATCATTTATTGATATAGACCTTATAATAAAATTTGATACTTGATCATTTGAAAGAGATTTTGTTTCTATTTGAATGATTGAGTTAGATTTTTGGGTTTTATAGCATATTTGGTCATCATAGTCTTTAAGAATAATTTGTGGAGAAGCAGGATTAGTAACGTCTAGTTTGTAAGGGGACCAAAATGGAGGAATTATTTTATAAGTCTCTTCATATTCATATGAATAGAAATAAGCATTATTGTTAGGGTTGTTTGAATTGGCATATATATTTACTACTTGTTCATCAAAGTTATTAGTACTTACATCGTAATTTATATTGTTTAAAGTTACAGTAGGAGGGAGGTTTTGGAAATCAGATTTATAAGTTTTATTATTATCTGTGATAATTACTAATTGATATGATAAATCGGGTTCAGCGCTAAATTGATTAACAGATCTATAATTTCCATCTGTTATTTCTTCAAAAATATAGTCATTATCATTAGTGTCTCTAATATAAATGATTGCATCTGTTTCTGGGTTAGTTTTAACAGTGTCTATTTGATATGTTCTTGATAGTTTTATTTCATGATGCTTGTTTTCATTTGTTAGCCTTGCTTCAACTACTAATAGATCTTCAAAAGTAGAGCTTTCAGGTTCAAAAGGTTCTATACATTTAACAAATGTAATAGCTGTAATTATTAATAATATCTTTGAAATTTTCATTTATTAAAATTTAAAGTTATAAGTAATTGTAGGAATAGGACTAGAGAAAACAGAACTTTTATATCCTGAAACGTTTCCATTTTGAGTCTCAAAATATATTGAGTAAGGGTTATTTCTACCTAATACATTATAAATTGAAAAATTCCAGAAGCTGTGTGCAAACTTTTTAATTTTATAGCTTCCCTCGATATTTACTCCAATATCCAATCTAAAATAATCTGGAATTCTGAACTGGTTTCTGTTACTGTAAGTAAGATATTCAGTGTTATTATATGTATACTTACCAGTAGGGTATGTAACAGGTCTACCGCTTTGATAACTAAAATTACTTGAAATACTATAGCGATTTGTTATTTTATAATTTAAAACAATGTCTAAACTATGGGGCTTGTCATAATTTGTTGGAAAATATTCACCATTATTAACAGTTTCTTCCTCAAAGTCACTATCTAGTTTAATTAATGATTTTGAGTAACTATAACTAAACCAGCCATTAAACTGACCGGTTGATTTTTTTAATAAAAACTCTACACCATATGATTTTCCAGGACCTTGTAAAACTTCTGTTTCTATTGTTTTATTTAATAGTAAATTAGCACCTATTTTGTAATCTATTAAGTTTTTATAGCTTTTATAATAGCTTTCAAGGTTAATTTCATATGTTTTGTTTTCAAAAAACTTAAGTAGTCCCAATGAAAACTGTATACCTTCTTGGGGTTTTATATTTTTATCTGAAAGTCTCCATGTGTCTAAAGGTGATGCAGTAGTGTTATTGCTAAGTCTATGAATAAACTGAAACGATTTATTAATACTTCCTTTTAATATTAAATCATTTTTAAAACTATAGTTACTACCTATTCTGTAGCTAACTCCATTATAAGATTGATGAATTTGATTATTTTTAAAATTTTTAGTTGCTATTAGATTGGAAGAATTTTTTGGTTTATTGGATTCATATATCCTTTGTTCATGATTACCTAATCCAAGATAGTTGGTAAATCTAATTCCAACATTGTAAGATAGTTTTTTTGAAAAGGAAATATTGTCTGATAAATATATTGAATTTTCTAAGGCTTTTTCTTTAGGAATATCAATTTTAGTTACTGTAGAATCATCATTTTTTGGAGTAATATTTCCAGGGTCTATGTTATAAAGTTTAGATTGAATACCATACGTTATGTTATGTTTTTTAGAATATTTATAATTAAATTTATATTTTAAATTAGTTTCATTAAGGTTGTAGTTTAAATCAAAGCTTCTATTGTTGTCAGCAGAATAATCTATATTAAAATTGTAGTTACTATTACTAATAGTTAGTTTAGATTTAGTCTTATCATTAATTGTATTAATCCAATTAAAGCTTATCATTTTATTACTGTAATTATTTATAGAATCAGAAGCTATTTGAAATTTATCATTGCTATAATAAGCTGTTGTACTTATTTGATTTTTATTATTCAGCTTATGATTGTACTTAATTATGAAATCATTAAAATTTACATTACTATTTTTTAATTTTTTGTCATCCAATACTTTAAGGATCCACTTAGAATAAGTGCTTCTTGCGCCTATAATTAAACCAGACTTATCTTTGATAATAGGGTGTTCAATCATTAAATTTGCAGTAACGGGACCTACAGATGCTTCACCTTTAAATTTTGTTGTACTAGCATTGTTAGTTGATATTTCAAATACAGATGAGAGCCTGCCTCCATGTTCTATTGGAATATTTCCTTTAAATATATTTAAGTCATTAGTTGTGAAAGGATTTATAGCAGAAAACAGACCCAAAAAATGAGTAGGGTTATATAATATGCCTCCATCAAGTAAAAATAAATTTTGATCAACCTTACCACCTCTAACATTTACACCATCTGCTCCTTCACCAGCACTGTTAATTCCAGGTAAAGTTAGTGCGGCTCTAATAAGATCTCTTTCTCCTAAGACTTGAGGAATGGTTTTTATATCTTTTGCTTTTAGATAAGATACACCAGTTGTTTTTTGTTTTATTTTATTGTTTTTATTGCTTAAAACAATTACTTCGTCTAGCTCTTCTAATTTTTCAAATAAATAAAAATTTATTTTACCGTTATTTAATAAAATAATTGTTTTTGTTTCATTAGAAAACCCAGTCATTATCACCTCTAATTTATTAATTCCATATGGAAGCTGAATTGAAAATTCTCCTAGTGAATTTGTTGTAGCATAAATATTTTTATTTCTCTCAATAATTGTAGCTCCTCTTATTACTTTGTTATTTTTATAGTTAAAAACTTGACCTTTAAGTGTGTATTTATCTTTAAAAATATTAGTTTCTTTTCCTATTATAGAGTCGTAATTCTCATTTTTTGAAATAATAGCAGGAGGTGTTTGATTATTATTGTCATTCACTTTGTAAAGTGGCTCCCTAATTAAAATTCCTCTAGTTAAAATTATTTTCAAGTTGTAATTATCTACATAAAAATTAATTTTTGTGTTTTTTAAAATATCAGTAACAATATAATTTAGAGACTTTTTATAATAAGTTTTATTAATTATAATGTTTTTATCTATATCATCATTATTAAAAAGAAATTGATAGTCAGTTTTTCTTTCTAAAGAATCTATAACTTCTATAAGGTTTAGGTTTTTTATATCTATAGTTAAGTTGGAAGTGTCTTCTTGAGAGTGTATTCTAACAACTGATAATAATAAAAGTATAGTAATTAACTCTTTCATAATGTGTAATTAATTTATCAGTTTTATTAGATTCGAAGTTAATTTTTTATAAAATAAATCTGTAGAACTTATTTTTAGCTTTCTATGTTGTTTAAAAAACTTTTTTATAAATTTATTGTGTTCAGGAAATAGTTTGATAAAAGTATTTTTATTTCTAATGTCAGTATTTTGACTCTTATAATTGATGTAATAAATTTGTTCCTCTGTAAATGTGTAGTTTATAAACTTTTTGTTTAGTTTTTTTATAGGTTTTTTCTTATATTTTTTTAAAATAGAAAGCTTATCACTTTCAAAAATATGTTCTACTAATCCAAGTTTTTTATTGTTTACAAGTTTTTTCTTGTTAATAGTTACTTCCGTAATTAATTTTTGCTCTAGAATAATTATCAAAGGTTTATTATTAATAGTAGAGTTTATTTTAATAATAATATCATCATTTGTTAAGTCATATTTTGTATCAATATTCTCAAAAAGTTCACCTCTATAAAATATATCTGCTTTTAAATAATCTCTCGACTTAAAGTAATTATGACTTTTCGTTATTTTGGCATATCTTTCAATAAATAAGTTTCCATAACATAACGATGAGTTTTGTAAATCTTTAATTTGTTCAAACTTTTTATTATTGTCTTTTTGTGATAAAGTTTTATTGTTAAAAAAAAACAATAATAAGTATATGGGAAATAGAGAAAGTTTCATAGCATTTTTTCATTAACAAGCCTTTAAATTTATATTATTTATCTTTAAATAATTAGGAATCAGCTAAAAAAAACAGCTTTAAAAGCTGTTTTTAACATTGGTTAATTATTTATGTTTAGTTTTTACTAGGTATATTCTTTAAGATTTCTAATAAAAAGCTCCAAAATTTTTGAGTAGATGATATTTGAGCTCTTTCATCTGGAGAGTGTGCTCCTTTAATATTAGGACCAAATGAAATCATATCCATTTTAGGGTAATTTTGTCCTAAAATTCCACATTCTAATCCAGCATGACATGCTGCTACATTTGGCTCACTATTATTAATTTCTTTGTATAGTTTTGTTAAAACTTTAAGAATATCTGAATTTACATTAGGTAACCAACCAGGGTATGAACCCGAAAATTCAACATCAAAACCTGCTAATTCGAATACTGAACGTAATGAGTTAGCTAAATCCCATTTATTAGTTTCTGAAGAAGATCTTGTTAAGCATCCTATTTTTATAGCCCCATCTTTAACAATAACTCGTGCAATATTGTTTGATGTTTCTACTAAATCTTCAATATCTGGACTCATCCTGTAAACACCATTTAAAGCGCCGTATATTGCTTTAGTAAGGCCAAGTTGAACCCCAAGATCCATAACAAAATCAGGAGTTGCTGTTTCGTTTAGTTCAATTGTTAAGTTTGGTTCTAATGAAGCAAACTCATGCTTAATATTTTTAATTAATTCATTAGTTTCAAATAAAAAAGGTTTTTCAGAAACTGAATCTATCACTACTGTAGCAAAACTTTCTCTGGGTATAGCGTTACGTAAACTACCTCCATTAATTTCAGAAACTCTTAAGCCAAAGTTGGTAAATCCATCAAACAAAACTCTATTCATTATTTTATTTGCATTTCCTAATCCTTTATAGATATCCATTCCAGAGTGTCCTCCATTTAAGCCTGTAACAGAAATAGTGTAGGCTTTTGTATTGTTAGGTACTTCTTCTTGTGTATAGGTTCTAGTGGCAGTTATATCAACTCCGCCTGCACATCCTATTCCAATTTCATCATCTTCTTCAGTATCTAAATTTAAAAGAATTTCACCAGTTAAAATACCACCTTCAAGACCCATAGCTCCCGTCATTCCTGTTTCTTCATCAATAGTAAATAAAGCTTCTATTGCTGGATGAGAAATATCTGTTGAAGATAAAATAGCCATAATAGCGGCAACACCAAGACCATTGTCTGCACCTAATGTTGTTCCTTCTGCTTTAACCCAGTCACCATCAACAAACATTTTAATTCCTTCAGTGTCAAAATCAAAATTAGTATCAGCGTTTTTTTGATGAACCATATCTAAATGACTCTGCATTACAACTGTTTTTTTATCTTCCATACCTTTTGTAGCTGGTTTACGTATAATTACATTACCAACTTTATCAACCATAGTATCAAGATTTAAACTTTTTCCGAAGTCGACCATGAATTGTATTACGCGTTCTTCTTTTTTAGAAGGTCTTGGTACAGCATTCAGGTCTGCAAAATGATTCCAAACAGCTTTAGGTTCAAGGTTTCTTATATCAGTATTCATCTTTTTATGTTTTATTTTGATGAATCAAAGGTACGGTTTTTAGCCTTTTAGTACGGGGTATGTTAAACAAAGAAAACGATGTGTTTTCTTATTTTATTTTGATTTGCTTTCTCTTTTAATGTTGTAATTTTGCAAAATGGATTTTTCATCAAAACTTTTAGAAAACGCCGTTAATGAAGTTAGTAGATTACCAGGTATTGGTAAACGAACAGCGCTGAGATTAGTACTTCATTTACTTAAGCAGCCTAAAGAAAACACAAAATATTTAACAGAGGCTTTATCTTTGGTTAGAAACGAAGTTAAGTCGTGTGTAAAGTGTCATAATATTTCAGATACAACTCTTTGTGATATTTGTACAAACCCAAATAGAAATGCAGAATTGGTTTGTGTTGTTGAAGATATTAGAGATGTTATGGCTATAGAAAATACAGGCCAGTTTAGAGGTGTTTATCATGTTTTAGGCGGGAAAATATCACCTATTGAAGGTGTAGGGCCACAAAACTTGCAAATTGAGAGTTTGGTATCTAAGGTTAAAAATGGAGAAGTTAAAGAGTTGATATTTGCATTAAGCTCTACCATGGAAGGAGATACCACAAACTTTTATATTTTTAAACAAATAGAAAGTTATCATATAACAACTTCTACTATTGCACGAGGAATATCTGTTGGAGATGAGTTAGAATATGCCGATGAGGTAACCCTAGGAAGAAGTATTGTAAATAGAATACCTTTTGAGCAATCATTAAAAGGATAAAATAAAAAAAGCGAAGTTTTTACTTCGCTTTTTTTAGTTTTTAACGTAACTATATCTATTTTCAATAATCATAGTTGAGTTGTGATTCTCAAAGGTAATTGACAAGTTTGTGCCAGATGTATAACCATGTTTATGTCTATAATATGTACCATCATCATTTTTTTGCCATGTACCATAAAAAGACTGATCGGTGTTTTCCACACAATTATTAGAGTTGTCTAAATTGTATTGTGTATACGTATAAGTTCCGTCAGCATTAAATACATAAGTGGTTTGTTTTAAACAATCAGAAACATCTACAGTGTTGTTTTTATCAAAATTCCAAGTTCCAATTATAGGATCTTGAGTTGCTTGATTTTGTTCATTTCCATCATCAGAAGAACAAGATAATAGAGAAGTAATAGCAACTAAAAATAAAACTATTTTTTTCATGTTAAGAGTTTTGGGGGTTATAAAATTGTAAAACGTAAAAACGAAATTTTTATTTTCTGATATATTTTTTTAAAGATTGATATGCTACTAAAGCACTAATTAACATTAATATGGCGCCTAATAAAAAGGGGGCTCCAGGAAAAGTAAACGGAGCGTTATCGTGAGTGAAATAGTAAAATATACCTGTCATAATTGGAGGTCCAACAATGGCAGTTGCACTAACTAAGCTAGTTAACATACCTTGTATTTCTCCTTGTTCTGACGCAGGAACTTGTAAAGATATTATTGCTTGTAGTGCTGGTCCAGCAATACCACCTAAACAGTACGGAATTAGGAATGCAAACATCATCCATCCTTCTGTAGCAAAAGCAAACAAAAACATTCCTAAACTATATAGAAAAAAACCTACATAAATACTTTTTTCATTACCTAATTTAGGATTTACCCATCGTATTAATCCGCCTTGAACAATTGCTACCATCAAACCTATCATTCCCAATGATAAGCCTACCATTTTTTCATCCCAATTAAAACGATACATAGTGTAATAGCTCCAGTTAGTTTGAATAGCATGTGAGGCAGTATACAAAATAAACATTGAGATAACCAAACCTATTAATGTAGTATATGTTTTTAAACGCATAAAGCTTCCAATAGGATTTGCACGTTTAATATTAAAGTCTCTTCTATTTTCTTTTGGTAGTGATTCTGGTAATATAAAATAACCATAGAGGAAATTCACAAAACATAGTATTGCTGTAGCGTAAAATGGAATTCGAGGACCAAATTGTCCCAATAAACCACCAATTACAGGACCAATAATAAACCCTAATCCAAAAGCAGCGCCTATCATACCAAAGTTTTTTGCTCTATTTTCTGGTGTGCTAATATCAGCAATGTAACCAGAGGCTGTAGTAATACTAGCACCTGTTATTCCAGCAATTATGCGTCCAATAAATAACCAAGTGATAGTAGGGGCAAAGGCTAGTAAAATGTAGTCTAAAGTAAAAGCTAATAAAGAGATTAATAAAATAGGTTTTCTACCGTATTTGTCACTCAAATTACCAACTATAGGAGCAAAAATAAATTGAGTGATGGCATATGCAAAGGTAAGCCATCCTCCAATTTTAGCAGCTTCAGAAATATCTCCATTTATTAATTCTTCAATTAAACCAGGAATAACTGGTATAATAATTCCCCAGCCAATAACATCTATTAGCATGGTAATGAATATAAAGCCTAATGCTGCTTTTTTATTGTTTTTCATGAGAGAAATTTGCGCAAAAGTAACAGAAAAAAGCTAGTCTGGTCAATCTTCTTCTGTTAATTTCTTTTCTAATTTATCCCAGCTTTTTTTGGTTCTTATTTTTTTATAAAGTCTAACGCTTAGCATTAGTAATACAGATACAATTATAATTCCTACAACACCCCAAATCCAGTTAATTGCATTTTTTAAAACCACTAAAAATACAACAGCAAAGAGAATGATTGTAGCAACTTCATTCCATATTCTTAATTGTAATGAGTTATATTTTACAGTATTTTTTTGAAGTTGTTTAAAAATAACATGGCAAGCACCATGATAAAAGTATAAAGCTAGTACAAAAGTTAGTTTAACATGCATCCAAGGCATTGATAAGAACATAGGCTGATCATACAACATCCAAAAAGCAAAAATACTAGCTAAAATAGCAGAAGGCCATGTAATAATATACCAAAGACGTTTTTCCATTAATCTATATTGCTCTTGTAGAATAGATTTTGCTGGTTCTTCTTTTTTTTCTGCTTCAGCATGGTAAATGAATAATCTTACTATGTAAAATAAACCAGCAAACCAGGTTACAATAAAAATAATATGTAAAGCTTTAATGTATAGGAAATCCATTTTTTATTCAATAAAAAAACCTTGAAACAAAGGTTTGGTTCAAGGTTCAAATTTATAAATTATTTACGGAGTCTATTTATGAAGTTTAGTGTTTAATTTTTTATTTAAAATAATATTACAGATTCAAAAAACACTATTTGTTAAAATCATTAATCCAACCAGCTAATACATTTACCCATTCCTCATTATCGTTAATACAAGGAACTGTGTGAAAAGATTCTCCACCTGCCTCTAAAAACTCTTCTTTACCTTCCATGGCAATTTCTTCTAAAGTTTCTAAACAGTCAGAAACAAATGCAGGAGTAACTATTGCTAATTTTTTAACGCCCTCTTTTTCGGCTTTTTTAACTAAAGTTCTGTCTGTGTACGGTTGTAACCAAGGATCTACTCCTAAACGAGACTGAAAAGTGGTAGTTACATTATTTTCATCTAAACCTAATTCCTCAACAACATTTTTAGTAGTTTGAAAACACTGATGTCTATAGCAAAATTCATGTGCTTTTGATGGGGTGTTACAACAACTTCCATCTATTTTACAATGAGATTTTGTTACATCTGATTTATAAATATGTCTTTCTGGAACCCCGTGATACGAAAACATTATGTGATCATAATCTTTATCAGCTAAATACTCTTTAATGCTATTGGATAAAGCTTTAACATACTCAGGTTTGTTATAAAATGCTGGAATATGAGTTATTTTCATATCAGCAAAATGTTTTTTTCTAAGTTCTTCGGCTAGTACAAGAATAGTTTCTGTGGTTGCCATAGCAAATTGTGGGTATAAAGGAATTAATAAAACTTCTTTTACACCTTGATTATATAATTTTTGCAAGCCGGTTTCTATAGATGGAGATCCGTAACGCATTGCAAGTTCTACTGGTATGTTTGTTTTTTGCTGAACTTTTTCTTGTAGTCTTTCAGAAAGAACTATTAAAGGAGATCCTTCTTCCCACCATATTTTTTTGTAGGCCGCTGCAGATTTTTTAGGTCTGGTATTTAAAATAATTCCTTTTACTAAAAAAGATCGAAACCAATACGGAACATCGATAACGCGTTCATCCATTAAAAATTCACCTAAATATTTTTTTACGTCTTTAGGATCTGTACTGTCTGGTGAACCTAAGTTTACTAATAATACGCCTTTCATAGTGCTAAAAATATTGTTATAAGTTTTTTATTTGATTTGTAACTTCATACAAAGAAATTGCAAGACTATGAATAACGTTCATGCTTGAGTTCCTTCCGTACATAGGTATAGAAACTGTAGCGTCTAGTAAGCTAACATCTTCAATACCTCTTCTTTCACTACCCAAAAGTAATACCAATTTTTCATGATTTTTAAATTCAAAATCTTGAATATTTATACTTTTATCGGTAATTTCTATGCCAATTATTGTGTTGCCTTCTTTTTTTAGAGTACTTATGAGTTTAGCAAAATCTTCGTAACGTTCATTTGTTATTTGGTTAATAGTATTTCTCGCTGTTTTTTTTACAATCCGATTTTCTAAAAGAGGTGAATTTTGATGTAGGTATATTTTTTGGACACCAAAACTTTCGGCAATTCTAAAACACATACCTATGTTTTCAGGAGTTCTAATTGCATCACAAACAATAGTAATTGGAAATTGTTTTTGAGTGTTTGTTATTTCTTCGTGTTGTAATTGTTTCATTTAGCTGTTTAATGATAAAACATATTGTTTTGGTGTAGTGCCATATTTCTTTTTAAAGGCAGCTATAAAATGGCTAGCAGTACTATACCCAATTTTTAGTCCAACTTCATTTACATTCATTTGATTACTCTCTAATAATTTTCTTGCGTGTTCCATTTTGTAGTCAAAAAGAAAACTATATACAGTATCGCCATAAATTTGTTTAAAACCTTCTTTTAGTTTCTTTAAATTTAAACCTACTTCATTTGCTAATTCTTGTAAAGTTGGTGGTTCAGACATTTTATTGATAATAATATCTTTTGCCTTTCTGATTTTAGCAACATCTCTTTCGTCTACTAAAAAAGGGCAGTATTCACCAGTAGTGGCTTCATCTTTTTGAAAATGTAAGCTTAACAGTTCGTATATTTTTCCTTTAACATATAAGTTTCTTATAGAACTGTTTATATCTGCGTTTAATAATTGTTGTAAAACAATTAAAACGGTTGGCTTGATTATGGAATCATCATAGTATTTTCTATTGATGTTATCTTCACTTAAAAAAGGAATATAACCAGCTTCTTTAGAAAATAATGAATGAAACTTTTTAATAGAAACTAATAATGAAATTAATGTTGTTTTTGGTCTAATTTCTAAATTAATAGGAAGTTTTTGTTGCGGATTGTATAGTAATATAGAATGTTCATCTAATACATCAAAAGAATAATTACCATTGTTAAAATAAAATTTAGCATTCCCTCTGACACAAAAATGTAATTGTATAAAAGTATGGTCAATATCTCTTTCAAACCGCTGAGAATCATTACTGTTATTGGTAAATTCAAGTAGTAAAAAACCGTTCTCTAGATTGGTTTCGTTAAAAGTACTTTCTTCGATATTTTTCAACATATGCAACAATGGATTTGAAGTGTTTTTTATTTAGAATAGTTCTATATAAAACAATCTTCGCTAGTTGATTTTGCTACAAAAATACACAAAATCAACGTTTTTTAGCTTAAAATCTTAAAAAAACCGTTGAGCGATATTAAAAGTTCTTTTAGCGATATTTTTATCTAAGCTAAGTTTATATTTTTGTCGGGTATTTTACGAGAATTTGAATGCAGACGGAAAATAAAAATTCAACATTTTATTGTATAGGAGTTAGTTACATTAAAGCCGATGCTCATACGCGTGGTAAATTTTCTATCTCTAAAGACAATCAACAATTGTTGTTGCAAGAGGCAAGAGACACTGGTTTTGAAGGTGTTTTTGTGCTTTCTACCTGTAATAGAACTGAAATTATTGGTTTTGCAGCACATCCTTTTCAGTTAATCAGTATGATTTGTAAATATTCTGGCGGATCGGTAGAAGAGTTTGCAAAAATATCCTACGTTAAGAAAAATCAAGAAGCAATTCAGCATTTGTTTAGGACAGGTACTGGTTTAGATAGCCAAATTTTAGGTGATTACGAAATTGTTGGTCAGTTAAGGGAGTCTTTTAAAATAGCCAAAAATATAGGAACAACCAATGCTTACCTAGAGCGTTTGCTGAACAGTGTTATGCAAGCAAGTAAACGAGTTAAAAATGAAACTAAATTAAGCTCGGGTACTACTTCTGTTTCTTATGCAGCAGTTCAATATATAATTAGTAACGTAGTAAATTACAATACAAAAAATATATTGGTGTTTGGTTTAGGTAAAATGGGGAAGCATACTTGTAAAAATCTAGCAGAGTATACACAAAATAAACAAGTTTCTTTAGTTAATAGAACAGAAGATAAAGTATCTGAATTTGTAAAAGAACACCCATCTATTCGTAAAGCGAATTATTCAGATTTAACTCAAGAAATTGAAAAAGCTGATATTTTAATTGTTTCTACAGGTGCTAATTTACCAACTGTTAGAAAGGAACACATAAGCACTAATAAACCATTATTGATTTTAGATTTATCTATGCCAGAAAACGTGGCTGAAGATGTTCAGAATATGGAGTCGATATCTTTGGTTAATGTTGATGAGTTATCTAAAGTTACTGATGAAACCTTAGCTGTAAGAAAACAAGAAGTTCCAGCAGCAGAAGCCATTATAGAAACTCATAAAGAAGAATTTAATGAATGGTTAAATCATAGAAGATTTACGCCTGCCATTACTGCACTTAAACAATCGTTACAAGCTATTCAGCAAGACGAAATTAACTTTCATAAAAAGAAGATAAATAATTTTGATGTAAATCAAGCAGAAGCAATTACATCTCGATTTATACAAAAAATAACCACACAATTTGTGAAACACTTAAAAGAAGAGGAAACCTCAGTTAACCAAAGTATTCAGGTTATGGCAAAAGTGTTTGGAGCAAACTTAGAAACAATCAATGCAGAAGATAATTAAAATAGGAACACGTGATAGTCAGCTAGCTTTATGGCAGGCTAAAAAAGTTAAAAATTTACTTGAAGAACAAGGATACGAAACAGAAATTGTTCCTATTAAATCTGCAGGTGATATTGTTTTAGATAAACCTTTATATGAGTTAGGTATTACGGGTATTTTTACTAAAAACCTTGATATCGCAATGTTAAATAAAGAAATTGACATTGCAGTACATTCAATGAAAGATGTGCCTACCGTTTTACCCAATGATATTGTTCAAGCAGCGGTATTAAAAAGAGCCAACTTTAATGATATTTTAGTGTTGAAAGATACGGAAGAGTTTACAGCACAGCCTAATGGAATTGTAGCTACAAGTAGCCTACGAAGAAAGGCTATGTGGTTAAATAGATATCCTACACACAAAGTTGTTGACTTACGAGGTAATGTTAATACTCGATTGCAAAAATTAAGTGATAATGATTGGAATGGTGCTATTTTCGCTGCTGCTGGGTTAGAAAGAATTGGTAAAAGACCTAAAGGAGCTGTAAATTTATCATGGATGATTCCTGCACCTGCTCAAGGAGCAATTATGGTAACTGCATTAAAAGATGATGCATATGTGTTAGAGGCTTGTAAAGAGCTTAACCATCCAGATACCGAATTATGTACAAAAATAGAAAGAGATTTTTTAAATAGACTAGAAGGTGGTTGTACAGCACCAATAGGAGCCTTGGCTATTATAGATGAGGTAAATAAAGAAGTCTCTTTTAAAGGAGTACTTTTATCGAGAGATGGAGTAAAGAAAATAGAGGTAGCTAAAAAAGTGCCAATTGGTAAAACTCAATATTTAGCTAAAGATTGTGCTAACTATATTATAGATAAGGGCGGCAAAATAATGATGTTAGAGGACCAAGGTATTGAAAAAGAATTTTCAATATACTCTACAAAAAAATTATCGGAAGCTCAAAAGAATTTATTACCAACTCATGTCGAGATAGCAGATAGTGATTTTATTAAAATCAGGTTTAATAGAATTCCAGTTAAAACATTAAAATCTAAACATACCAATGTTATAATAACTAGTAAAAATGGAGTAGAAGCATTGCTTCATAATACTACAGCAGATGATTTACAGTTTGAAAATATTTATTGTGTTGGTAGAAGAACTAAAAAGTTAATAGAGCAAAAAATAGGTAAAGTAGCTCATTCAGAAAGAAATGCCGCTAAATTGGCAGATTATCTAATAAAAAATATTGATACTAAAGAAGTAACTTATTTCTGTAGTGATTTACGTTTAGATGTATTACCAAATATTCTTTCAGAAAATAGCATAACTGTAAACGAGGTAGAAGCTTATAAAACAATGCTTAGTCCAGCAAAAGTTGATGATAAAGTAAATGGAGTATTATTTTACAGTCCTTCAACAGTAGAGAGTTATCTTCAGCAAAATACAGCAGATAAAATAGCTTTTTGTATTGGAGAAAGTACAGCTAAAGAAGCAAAAAAGCATTTTGAAAATGTTCAAGTTGCAAAAATGCCTACAGTAGAAAGTGTAATAGAGTTGGTAAACTTACACTTTGTAAAAAATAAATAACATTCTAATGAAATGCAGCTAAGATTTTCTAAAATTTTAGCTGCGTTTAACATGTAAAAAGTATACTAAACTATGTTTAGAACCAGAAGACTTAGAAAAACAGAAAATGTTCGTCGGTTAGTAAGAGAAAATAAATTGTCTGTTGATGATTTTATTTACCCTTTATTTATTGAAGAAGGACAAGGTATTGAAAAAGAAATACCTTCTATGCCAGGAATTAAGCGTTTTTCTTTAGATACCATTTCAAAAGAATTAGATGAGGTTGTTGAGTTAAATATACCAGCTGTATTATTATTTGGTATACCCGCTAATAAAGACGAAGTAGGTACAGAAACTTGGAATGATAACGGTATTATGCAACAAGCCATTCGTTTTATAAAAAAGAATTACCCAAGCTTGTACGTAATTACAGATGTATGTTTTTGTGAATACACATCACACGGTCATTGTGGTGTTTTATGTGATCATGATGTAGATAATGATGCGACGTTAGTTAATATAGCTAAACAAGTAATCTCTCATGCTAAAGCAGGAGTGGATATGGTTGCACCATCTGGAATGATGGATGGAACAATTTCAATGATTCGTGAAAGTTTAGATAATTCAGGCTATCCTAATTTACCAATTATGGGGTATTCTGTAAAATACGCTTCAGCTTTTTATGGACCGTTTAGAGATGCTGCAGATTCTTCACCTTCATTTGGAGATAGAAGAACGTATCAAATGGATCCTTCTAATAGAGATGAAGGAATGCGTGAGGCAACTTTTGATGATGAGGAAGGAGCGGATATTTTAATGGTAAAACCAGCTTTATCTTATTTAGATATCATAAGAGATTTAAAGAATAATTTTGACAGACCTATAGCATGTTATAACGTAAGTGGAGAATATGCTATGGTTAAAGCAGCAGCAGAAAAAGGATGGATTGATGGTGAAAAAGTTATGATGGAAAGCTTACTTTCTATGAAGCGTGCAGGAGCTGACATAATTATTACATACTTTGCAAAAGAAGCAGCAAGAATTTTAAATAAATAAACGATTTGCTTGTAGTTATTCTCGAAAATTATAAGCCTAAAGATTGAATAATGAATTTCAAAAAATCAGAAAAATTATATAAAAAAGGATTAATAAATCTAGTAGGATCTGTAAATTCTCCTGTTAGAGCATTTGCTTCTGTGGGAGGAAATCCTTTATTCATAAAAAAAGCAAAAGGAAGTACTATAACTGATGTGGATGGAAACAAGTATGTAGATTTTGTATTATCATACGGACCAATGATTTTAGGTCATCGTCACAAAAAAGTGCAAAAAGCAATTACTAAGGCTTTAAAAAATGGCTATTCATTTGGAGCATCTACAGAAGCAGAAATAAAATTAGCTAAAATTGTATGTGATGCATTTCCAGGAATGGATAAAGTACGATTTGTAAACTCGGGTACAGAAGCTGTACTTAGTGGAATTCGATTAGCACGTGCTTTTACAGGTAAAGATAAAATTATAAAATTTTCAGGATGTTACCATGGCCATCAAGATGCATTGTTAGTTGCTGCGGGATCAGGGTTAGCTACTTTAAGTTTACCAGGTAGCAAAGGTGTGCCAGAAGGAGCAGTTAAAAATACCCTGATAGCAAATTATAATGATCTAGAAAGTGTTAAAGCACATTTTGATGCTCATGATGATATAGCAGGTGTAATTTTAGAACCTGTAGCTGGTAATATGGGAGTGGTTACTCCTCAAAATAACTTTTTAAAAGAATTAAAAGAGTTTTTAGTATCAAAAGGAGCTTTGTTAATTGTTGATGAAGTTATGACTGGTTTCCGTTCAAAATTTGGAGGAGCTCAAGAACTTTTTGAAGTAGAGGCAGATATAACTTGTTTAGGTAAGGTTATTGGTGGTGGATTTCCTGTTGGAGCTTACGGTGCTCGTAATGAAATAATGGAAATGGTTGCGCCTTTAGGTGGGATGTATCAGGCTGGAACTTTAAGTGGTAATCCAATAGCAATGGCAGCAGGTATTGCAACTTTATCAGAATTAAAAAAACAAAATCCATATGATAAGTTTAACGAAGTAGCAGCCATTCTAGAAGTTATTTTATTAGAAAAAGCAAAAAAATACGGAGTGGATCTAGTTGTGAATAGATTTGGCTCTATGATTAATCCATTTTTTACTAATAAAGAAATCACTAACTTTGCTGATGCTCAAACATCTGATACCAAGAAGTTTTCAGTATTCTTTTGGGAAATGATTAAAAACGGAGTATTTATTCCACCTTCTCAATTTGAAGCATGGTTTTTATCTTCTGCATTAACTGATAAAGACATAGAAAAAACAACCAAAGCTATAGATTTAGCTATGGAAAAAGTATCACAGATTAGTTAAAAATATTAAGGATTAAAATTGAAAAAATATATTTTTCAATTTATAGTAATGATTTATGATTAAAAACGACTTATTTTTAAGAGCTTTAAAAGGAGAAACTGTAGATCGTCCTCCAGTATGGATGATGAGGCAAGCAGGAAGGTATTTACCAGAATTTATGGAAATACGTAAAAAATATGATTTTTTTACACGTTGTAGAACTCCTGAGTTAGCTTCAGAAATCACAGTTCAACCAATTAGAAGATATGGTATGGATGCTGCTATTTTATTTTCAGATATTTTGGTAGTGCCACAAGCAATGAATGTGGAGGTTGAAATGAAACCAAATTTTGGTCCCTATTTACCAAATCCAATTCGTGATAAAAAAACATTAGATCAAGTAATTGTTCCAGATGTACACGAAGAATTGGGTTATGTAATGGATGCTATTAAAGCAACCAAAGAAAAGTTAAATGATGAAATACCTTTAATTGGTTTTGCTGGCTCTCCATGGACAATTTTATGTTACATGGTACAAGGACAAGGAAGTAAAAACTTTGATAAAGCAAAAGAGTTTTGTTTTTCGCAGCCAGTTTTGGCACATGATTTGTTACAGAAGATAACAGATACCACAATTGCTTACCTTAAAGCAAAGGTTCAAGCAGGAGTGAATGCTGTACAAGTATTTGATTCTTGGGGAGGAATGTTGTCTCCTACAGATTATCAAGAATTTTCATGGCAGTATATCAATCAAATTATTGAAGCATTAAAAGATGATGCTCCTGTAATTGCCTTTGGAAAAGGTTGTTGGTTTGCTCTAAATGAAATGTCTAAATCAAATGCATCAGCATTAGGTGTAGATTGGACGTGTTCAGCAAGAAATGCAAGATATTTAACAGGTGGTAATATTACATTACAAGGTAATTTTGATCCGTCAAGATTATTATCGCCACCTGCAGAAATAAAGAAAATGGTTACCCAAATGATTAATGATTTTGGTAAAGACAAATATATTGTTAATTTGGGCCATGGAATATTACCAAATATTCCTCTAGATAATGCAAAGGCGTTTATAGATGCCGTTAAAGAATATAAAAGTTAAAATAATGATTATCCCCATGAAAAAAGTATTTTTACTAGTAGCTTTAATAAGCTCAACAGTTTTTTATAGTCAAAAAGTATATTACAATCAGGCGGTTAATGGATGTGGATCTACCAATGACGATGATTTAATTAATAATTGTATTAAAAATAGTTATCTATTAAATTATGATTTTACTACGTTAGATAACCAAACTCTGAGCACTAGTAAAATTAAAAAACCTATTATGGTTATAGCAACAGCTACATGGTCTGCTCCGTGTTGGGGAGAACTGCCAGCTTTAAATGCTATGGTAGAAAAGTATGCTGATAAAGTTGAATTTATAATGATTTTTTGGGATAAAGAACTCCCTAAGGTTGAAAAAATGGCAGCTAAGCTAGATAAAAGAATTAAGTTAGTACCAGCTAGAGAAGGAGATAAAGTAGCAACAGGAAATCTAGATATTAGCGGTTTTGTTCATAAATTAGATTATCCAACAAACTATTTAATTGATGTAAACAAAAAGTTTGTAAACGTAAAAAGAGGTGCTGCTACACCATCAAAAACCATGGGATGGGATAAAGTAAACGAAATTAATACCAAAGATTTAGAAGCTTTTTTAGCACCAGTATTAAAATAACATACATAGTATTTACCTATTATTTAAACCTCTTTCTTATTTTTGAAAGAGGTTTTTTTATTAAATAAATAATTGTTATGATTAATAATATTTTTAAAGCACTTGGTTATTATTCACAGTCTTTGGCTATAATTTCTAAATTGAAATTATGGAAATATTTTTTCATTCCTATTACCATAAGCGTACTGGTGGGAGTATTAATATTTGGTTTGTCATACACATTTTCTAATGATTTAGGACACTTTATAGCTGCTGTTTGGAAATGGGATTGGGGAAAGAAAACATTTGAAGTTATTAGTACTTTTATTAGCGGTATACTCATCATAGCAATAGGATTGGTATTATACAAGCACATAGTAATGGCATTTTCAGCACCATTTATGAGTCCTGTTTCAGAGAAAATAGAAGCGTACTTAACAGGAACTGAAAATCATCAGTATAGAAAAACAACTTTCACAGAGCAATTAGTAAGAGGTATTCGAATAAACATAAGAAATCTAGGCAAAGAATTACTTTACACTATACCTATTATATTATTTAGTTTTATTCCTGTTATTGGAATATTTTCATCGATTCTTCTTTTTTTAATGCAAGCTTTTTATGCAGGGTTTGGTAACATGGATTATACGTTAGAAAGGCATTTTAATTATAAAGAGAGTATTAATTTTGTAAAACAAAGCAAGGGATTAGCTATTGGTAATGGAATTGGTTTTTTATTAATAGTATTAATTCCCGTAGTAGGCTTTATTTTAGTACTTCCTTTATCTGTAACAGCTGCAAGTATTCAAACAACTCAACAAATTAGAACAAAGTTACCAGTTAAATAGTTATTTTTGCTGTCTAAATTACCAAGATGAAAGACCAATTTTATAATTACATTCTACAATTACAAGATACTATTACCCAAAAATTAGAAGAAATAGACGGTAAAGCTTCTTTTAAAGAAGATTTATGGAAAAGAAATGAAGGTGGTGGTGGTAGAACACGTGTAATAGAAAATGGAAATGTTTTTGAAAAAGGAGGTGTAAATATTTCTGCAGTTCATGGAGAGTTGCCTGAGGTATTACGAAAACAATTTGGAGTAACATCTGGTGATTTTTTTGCTTGTGGATTAAGTTTAGTACTACACCCTACAAATCCATTTATTCCTACAGTTCATGCTAATTGGCGTTATTTTGAAATGTATAATGAAACAGGTGAGATTGTTACTCAATGGTTTGGAGGTGGACAGGATTTAACTCCGTATTATTTATTTGATGAAGATGCAATTCATTTTCATAAAATATGTAAAGAAGCTTGTGATAAACATAATGCTGATTTTTATCCAAAATTTAAAGATACTTGTGATAAATATTTTTGGAATACTCATAGAAATGAAGCTAGAGGTGTAGGAGGTTTGTTTTTTGATTATTTAAAAGAAACCGAAGAGTTTTCTATGCAAAATAGATATGACTTTGTTACTGAAGTAGGAAACAGTTTCTTAAATAGTTATGTACCAATTGTTGAAAAAAGAAAAGATATAAAATACACGCAAGAACATAAAGATTGGCAAGAAGTTAGAAGAGGTCGTTATGTTGAGTTTAATTTGGTACATGACAGAGGTACGTTATTTGGATTAAAAACTAATGGACGTATAGAAAGCATATTAATGAGTTTACCACCAACAGTACAATGGAAATACAACCATCAACCTGAAGAAGGCTCTGAAGAAGCTAAGTTATTAGAAGTATTAGCTTCTCCAAGGCAATGGATTTAGTTATTTCCAAACTACATTTTTCTCAGTAATCTTTTCAGTGTTATTCTCTACATGAAGTAATCTTGCTTGTAGTAGTTTTTTTCTACCTTTAAGATTTCTAGTGAAAATTAAATCTGATTTTCCTAAATAACGTTTCCAATTACTTTGGAATTGGATTGCATTTTTTTTCTGACTTCCAAAAATATCAGGAACACTAAAGTAGTTTATAATTTCAAGCTTTTTTTTAAACCAATTAGTATTAGTTAATAAATATTTAGGATTGTTAACTGGCGCTAAAATCTCATCTAAAGCATTTACAAATAAAGTACTTTCATAACGTGAAGCATTTTTAATAATACAGTTTACGCTTCCGTTGTCTAAATTTTCTATTATAATCTCAATTTCGGTTCTAGGAGTACTCATAAAATCTAAATCATAAAGTGTATCTATTACAGCATATCCCATTTTTTTAAGTTTTTTATGAATAAACCCATATCTAAAGTATAATTGAGAAGTTTTTACAATTTTATATCCAAAAACAAAAGCTAATCCTGTAAATAAACTGTATAGAAAGGTTAAAACTCCTTTACTAATTAATACATGAATGTTTTTTATAAAGTAATTAGGAAAAAAGATTGTTAAACCAATTATAATTTCAGATGTGGAGTACTTAACTAAATCTTTATAGTATAGCTTATGTTGTTTACTGTATTTTTTATCTTTAAAATGATTTAGTTTAAACTCTTTAGCTATACTTTTTCCAGTATGAATAGCTCTTTGCCAAGAAACTACTATCTCTTTTCTATTTTCTGAAGCATGTAAAGTTTTTGTATTGAAATCAGAAATAGACTCTGTAGTTATTTTATCTGGTAAATGTAATCTATCAATACCATTAGTAATTGTATTATTAGATCCAATACCTAAAAATGCAGTAAACCTTCTTGATAAAATTTCAACATCTTTACCACCTTGTTCATCTGTTGGATCGATGCATGCTAAATGCCAAATCAAACCAACTTTATTTGGATTATTTGGTGTAACTCTAATAGCTCTTCCACGCATTTGATTTGACGTAACAAATGAACCAACCACAGACGCTAAAATAAGGCTGTTAATAGCCGGTGCGTCCCAACCTTCACCTAATAAAGATTTTGTTCCAATTAATACCTTAATAACTCCTTGCTCAAACAGTTTAGTTATGGTGTACACTAAGCTTTTATTGTTTTTTGAGGTTGGAGTTAAGGTTACATAGGCAGTATCTGAAACTAAAGGTGTAATAATAAAGTTATCTAAAGGTTCTAATAACTCTAGTTTAGCTATACAATTACTATGTATTATTACTAAACTCCCCGTTAAAACTCCAATATGTTGTTTATGATGATATTGTTTTCGTAGTTTTTGAAAAATAGGAACTACACCAAGTTTATTTATATCTTGAATAGCATTATCTTTTATTTGTAAAAATTCTTTTCTGATATAATCAGAGAGTATTACACATCTTAAATCGTCTTTTAAGTTGTTATATTCTTTATTAGCTATTGTTGTAATACTTTTTAATTTACTAGGGTTGCTGCTTAAAGATTTGTACAGTGTATCATTTCCTAAAAAGCAAACCTTATTTTTACTAAAGCCACCAATGGTTCGTAATTTTTTTTCAAGATGAAGCAAATATTTCTCTTCCGAAATTAAAACTTCTCTATCAGTAACTAACAGATGTTGAAGTAGTAATTCAATCCAATAATGATTTGCTTGAGGAAAATCAATTTCAGTTTTCTTTTCAAACCCTAAAATTAAAAGTTTATCCTTACAAATTTTAACTCCAGTATTGTGTAAAAAGATTAAAATAGACGAAAAATAAGAAGTGTTTTTATAAATTTCTTCTAAGTGTTGTTCAGTATTTTTATAAAATCTGTGATTTTGTAAAAATGAAATGAATATTTCATCTTTCAATAGCTGATTGATAAAATCAGCAATTGAAAGCCTAAATTTTACAATGGCATCAATTTCAATTTCATTAGGTTTTGAAAAAAATACTAAATCTTGATGCGGACATAAATTATGTTCTTTAACTAAATCAGGAACAGCAATTTCGTCATCAATTTCACCACACAACTTAAAATATTTTTGTAATTCAGTGCCACTACTATCATAGGGTGGAGTAGCGGTTAATGCTATAATTGTTTGGTTTTGTTGCTCTTTTAAATTGTATAAACATTTCCACCATTCATTTTTTAAATGATGGGCTTCATCTAATAATAAAACATCAATATTATGTTTTTTAAAATGATTAAAATATTCAACATCATTATCAAACTGTTTATAAAAAGCATGTAAACCCTGATAGGTAGTAAACGTAATATCACTAGGCTTTTTAATATTAAAAGAGTAGTTTATAAAATCACAATTTTCTGTAAAAAAGTTTTGAAGCCTATCTTCCCATTGATTCCTTATGGTAAGAGTTGGAGCAAGTATTATTGTTTTTTTACCAATTCTTCTTATAAGTTCTATACCTAAAATGGTTTTTCCAGAACCAGGTGGAGCAACTATATGAAAGTGATTATCATGAATATGGCTCGAAAAGTTTGCCAATACTTTAGCTTGGTATGGCCTCCAATTAAATATAAAATGCAATTTTTTTAAAGAAGAAATCAAGTTTTTATGTTTTAAATCGTTCAAAAATAGGATATTGAGTTGATAAGTTTGTGTAATTCAGTTGAAAAATATTAGATTAAGTTATTCGTAATTTTACTTCAAAAAACACTTGTTTAAAAAATGATAATACATTGTTTTGTTGTTTAAATTATGAATATTGTAATCTTATAAAGAATATTTGTCAAATTTTTAACCCTAAAAATTTAATAGAACCATCGTTTTTTAGTAATTTCGCGAACATTAAAATCAAACACTATTATGGCAAGATTTGAGTTAAAACTCCCAAAAATGGGTGAAAGTGTTGCAGAAGCAACAATTACTTCTTGGTTAAAAGAAGTAGGAGAGACTGTTGAATTAGACGATGCAATTGTAGAAGTTGCTACAGATAAAGTAGATAGTGAAGTACCTAGTGAAGTTGAGGGAACTCTTGTTGAGATTTTGTTTGAAAAAGATGAGGTGGTACAAGTTGGACAAACTATTGCTATCATAGAAACAGAGGGAGCAGACGCTCCTGAAAGTTCATCTAGCAAAGAAACAGTTAAAGAAGATGAACCTGCAGCGGTTGCAGAAGTAGCTAAAACTTTTGAGATGGCTAAAGAAACGGTTTCAGGAACTATTGATACTTCATCAAGTGATCGTTTTTATTCACCATTAGTTAAGAGTATTGCACAAACAGAAGGAATTTCGGTTTCTGAGTTAGATACAATTGCAGGTACTGGTAAAGACGGAAGAGTTACTAAAACTGATATTTTATCATATATTGAAAATAGAGGTAGTGCTCCTAAGCAAACTACTCCTCCTGCTAGCACTCCAAAGGCAGCAGCAGCTAAAGTTGCTGCAACTCCAGTAACTATGAGTGGTGCAGATGAAGTTATAGAAATGAGCCGTATGGGTAAATTAATTTCTAAACACATGACAGATTCTTTACAAACCTCTGCTCATGTACAATCATTTATTGAAATTGATGTTACTAATATTGTAAATTGGAGAAATAAAGTTAAAAAAGCATATCAACAAAGAGAAGGTGAAAAATTAACTTTCACACCAATCTTTATGCAAGCAGTTGCTCAAACTATTAAAAAGCATCCTTTAATTAATATATCGGTAGATGGTGATAAAATCATTAAAAGAGGTAATATTAATTTAGGTATGGCAGCAGCATTACCAGATGGTAATTTAATTGTTCCTGTAATTAAAAATGCAGATCAATTAAGTTTAGTTGGTATGACTAAGCAAGTAAACGGCCTGGCAACTAGAGCAAGAGCAAATAAGTTAAAACCAGACGAAATTCAAGGTGGAACATACACGGTAACTAACGTTGGTAGTTTTGGTAGTATTACAGGAACACCAATTATCAACCAGCCACAAGTTGCTATTTTAGCATTAGGAGCTATTGTTAAAAAGCCAGCTGTAATAGAAACACCTGAAGGAGATTTAATAGGTATTCGTCATAAAATGATAGTTTCTCATTCATACGATCACCGTGTAGTTAATGGTGCTTTAGGAGGTATGTTTATTAAAACTTTTAAAGAAATATTAGAAGCTTGGGATCCAAACCAAGATTTTTAATCATAGCATAAATGAAACAATTATTTAAAAGAGCTCAGGAATACTGAGCTCTTTTTTTATATCTTTCAACCCGAATAAAAAAATGAAATTTAACTAAATGAAAAAAGTATTATTAGGCTTACTATTGGTAACTACCATGGTAAGTTATGCACAAGAAAAAGTATTATTACGTTTAAAATATAACAAAGGTGATAAATACGCTATGAAAATGAATATGAAGCAAGATATGGGAATGATGTTGATGAACATGAACATGGATTTTCAGGTAGATGTTAAAGATGTTGTAAAAGATGTGTTTACTACTCATATGACTATAAATCACGTAAAAACAGATATGAACCAAGCTGGAATGGAAATTTCTTATGATTCTTCTCAAAAAGAAGAAGAAATGTCTGCAATGGCAAAAGGAATACATGCTAGAATGAAACCTTTATTATCTTTATTAATTGCTGTAGAAACTAATAACTTAGGAAAAGTAGTTTCAACTAAGGTTTTAGAAGGTCAAGGCGATGCAAGTAGTATGACTCAAAATTCATCATCAGTTGTATATCCTGAAGAAAAGGTTGGAGTAGGATCTAGCTGGACAAATACTACTTCTAGAGAAGGAATGAAGATTGTTTATACGTATACCGTTAAATCAATTGACGCTAAAAATGTAGTTTTAGATTTAAAAGGAAAGGTTTCTGAGTTAGGTGAAGGTAATGTTAGTGGTGCTATTACTATTGATAGAGCAACAGGTATTCCATCAGAAAGTAACATAAATATGAATGTTAGTATATCAGGTCAAACTATTAAATCTGACGTTGCTGTTATCACAACAAAAATATAGGTATAGAACAAGAACATTTAATATATTAAAAGCTCCAATTTATTGGAGCTTTTATTTTTTACGAAAAAGCCACCAGTTCATATCACGTGTCAATTTGTAGCCAAGTTTTTCATATAAACCAATTGCAGGATTTCCTTTATTAGTATGTAAAATAGGAAGCTTGTTTACCTTAATAATTTCATTTGTAACAAAATGAACTAATTGCTTGGCATAACCTCTTTTTGTATAATCAGGATGTGTAACTACAGCACTTACTTCAATAAAATCAGTTGTTTGCATTCTTTGTCCTGTTATAGAAACTAATTTACCATTTTTAAAAATACCATAATAATCGCCCATATCATAAGTTCTTTTTCTATAATAACCAGGCATTACTAACCATATTAAATCATAAATTTCATCAACGTGATCTTCTGTTAACTTTATAATTTCTTCAGTGTAAAAAATAGGTTGTAGTTGGTTAAGAACCATTTGACATCCGTTAATTTTTTTCTCTAACTCAACATAGTCTTCATCAAAAATAGGAATATCTTTTTCTGATACTAAAAAGAAGCTATCGGTAAGTTTTGCATATTCATTTAATGCATTTTTAGTATGTTTAACTTCTTCAAAAGCACCAAACGGACAAATAGTAGGGTTGTAAAAATGAACACCTTCAAAAGATGTAATAAATTTATGATGAGTTTCTTGCAAAGAAAACCAAACAGGATTTTTTAATTTATTTTCTATCATTATAAATCTAAACTCTTTAAAGCTTCCAGTAAATTTGGTTGTGTAAACTTATATTCTTTTGCTGTTTTATCAAATGAAATTCGACTACCTTCTAAAATTATTGCAGACATTTCTCCAAATATCAACTTTAATACAAAAGAAGGAGCGTTTATAGGTAATATAGGTTTTTTAGTTGCTTTTCCCAGAGTTTTGGTAAATTCTTTATTAGTAACAAAATCTGGTGCAACTGCATTGTATATACCAGAAAAAGTATCTTCTTCTACTGCTTTAACATATAAATTACAAATATCATTAATATGAATCCAAGATACAATCTGTTTACCATTTCCGATAGCTGATAGCGCTATGGGTGTATTCATTTTTTCTAAGGCGCCACCTGTTTTAGAAAGTACTACTCCCGTTCTTAAAACAGTAGTAGTTATTCCAAGTTGTTTAAATTGTTTTGCAGCATTTTCCCAAGCAACACAAATTTTAGCTACAAAATCATTACCAGGAGTATCTTTTTCTGTATAAATAGTTTCATTGGTGTTAGCACCATAATAACCAATTCCAGAAGCAGAAATAAATTTTTTAACAGGTATATTTAACGCTGCTATTTTTGAAAATAACAAATTGGCTGTGTTTACTCTGCTATCTATTAATATCTTTTTTCGATCATCGCTCCAGTTTTTATCTGCAATACCAGCACCAGCTAGATGAATAATATGAGTAGTATTTTTTAATGCTTCTTCATCTATATATTCATTAGGTATATCCCATTTGTATTCATTTTTCTCAGAAGGATTTCTTGATAGAATAGCTACTTCATAGCCTTTATTGTTAAGTATTCTTGTTAATTGTTGTCCAATTAAGCCTGTACCACCTGTAATTAATATTTTTTTAGCCATATTCAAAAATACGCATATCTCATTAGAGTTAAAATAGATTTCAACCTTTTTAATTGGTTGATTATAGGTGGTTTGAGGATTTTTATAAAAAAAGTTTAAAAAAATAAAACCATACATACGATTATCTCGTAAGTAAGGGTGAATTAATATTAAAACTAAAAATTTTACACAATGAAAAAATTAAAACTAATCATAGGTGCATGTGCTTTAAGCGTACTTGGATTAATGTTGTACTCAGCAGATCACATTGATGCACCAGATGTACAAGGAGGGACAAGTGATCTTACAGATTTTTATGCATTTCAGGGAGAAAACACTAACAACTTAGTTTTTGTAGCAAACCTTCAAGGTTTATTAAGTCCTTCAGCAACTGCAGATGCATCTTTTGATGAAAACGTATTAATTGAGTTTAACATTGATAACAATGATGATAAGGTTGAAGATTTAGTAATTCAAGCTATTCCTAGAGATGGAATGATGTATTTCTTTGGTCCTTATGCGCCATCACAAACAGGTTTATCAAGTAATTTACCTCAAGACGGATCTGAATATGGAGTTGCTATAAGTGCTTACGGATCATCGCCTGTAATAGGTACCAAAGGTGAAATGAAATTTTTCGCAGGTCCTAGAGATGACTCATTTTTTATGGATTTTGCCAGATATGGTGAGATTATAGCGGGTAATGCGTCTGGATTCAACAATCCTGGAGCAGATACATTTGCAGGGACTAATGTGTTATCTGTAGTAGTAGAGGTGCCAAAAGCTATGTTAGGAAGTTCAGCAAGCATTAATACTTGGGTAGAAACTAAAGTTAAGCAATAATTAACCATTAAAAACTAAAAACATGAAATTCAATACAATATTAAAATCAGTATTTATTATGGCTTCGCTTATTGTTTTAGCAAGCTGTAGCGATGATAACGATTCGAATCCAACACCAGTATATACAGTTGATTTTTCTGGATCATATATGCAAAAAGATCAAATGGGTAGACCAGCTATTAACACAGTATTTGTTAATAGTGATATGAAAGATGCATTTAATGTAACTATTCCTTCTGAGCAAGGAGCAAGTTTTGCAAGTATGTTTGAAGCTAATTTAAAAGCTTTGAGTCCAGCTTATGCAAATGATGGAGACACCAATGCACTAGGTTTAGATGCCGCTACTTTTGCGAGTGTATTAGCAACAGATGTATTAACAGTTTCATTAGACGGACCTACCACTTTTTATGATGGAACTAATGTTTTAACAGGAAGAAATTTGTCAGACGATGTAATTACAGTTGAATTATTATTAATATTTGGAGGAGAAGATTTTTCTGAAAATCCTAATTTATCTGATGACAATGTGAGTGCTAATGACAAGGAATTTTTGTCTTCATTCCCTTACCTAGCATCTCCTTGGTAATATAAATTATCAATTACCCCTCAAGTTGGTCGCTCGTCATGAGCGGCTGACTTTAACTAAAAAACTAACACCATGAAAAATACATTCACCTCCCTAATTACAGTAACTCTTTTTGGTTTGTTTAGTTGTACTACAAATAACAACAAAACAATAGCCAATAAAGCTCATTACGATAAATACTTACACACAGAAATTAAAAAATCAATTGCAAAATCACATCAAGAGCTCAACTTTTGGGATGATAAATTAAATAATAATCCTACCCAATATGTGTATTTGTATCAAATTGCAGCAGCTTCTTCAAGCTTATTTACAGAAAGCGGAAATATATTTTACTTAAAAGAAGCAGAAAAAAAGTTAGTAGCTTTAAATAAGAAAACAAATTATTCACAAGTTGGTGCTTTGCGCGGTTTAGCCAGAAATTACATTTCACAGCATAGGTTTAAAGAATCATTAGAATTATTAAAGCAAGCTGAACTAATAGGAGAAGATTTAAATAGTACACAAAAAATGTTATTTGATGTACATTTAGAGCTAGGTAATGTAGATGAAGCACAGTCTTACCTTATTAAAATTAAAGATTTTTCAGATTTCCATTATTTGTTAAGAGTATCTAAGTGGCATGACTATAAAGGTGATTTAGCGAGTGCTATTAAATACATGGAAAAAGCAACAGATAAAGCTATAGAAAGCAATAATAAACAATTAAAAATATGGAGTTTTACCAATTTAGCAGATTTCTATGGGCATAATGGTCAAATTAAAGAAGCATATGACTTGTATTTAGAAACATTAGCCTTGGATCCAGCAAATGCTTATGCAAAAAAACAAATAGCTTGGATTGTATATTCTCATGATAAAAAACCAGCAGAAGCATTACGTATTTTAGAACAACTAAGTACACAGCATAAATCTCCAGATTATGAATTGTTAAAAGCAGAAATTGCTATGTTTATTAATAACGATTCATTAAAAGAAAAAGCATTAAAAAAATATTTGTCAAAAGTAGCAGCTCCTGCTTATGGAGAAATGTATAATCAACATTTGGCGAAATTATATTTAGAAGAGTTTAATGACTCAGAAAACTCATTAAAATACATTAACAAAGAATTAAGAAATAGGCCAACACCTGCCTCTTACAATTTGCTATCTTGGTATTACTATAAAAATAAAGAGTACAAAAAGGCGCTAGAAATTGTTACTAAACATGTGTTAAATAAAACATTTGAACCCGAAGCTCAATATCATATGGCTGAGATATTTAAAGCCAACGGTTTACACAAAGAAGCTAACCAATTAAAAAAAGAATTATTAGAAAGTTCTTTTGAATTAGGCCCCGTAATGACCTCTGAAATTTTAAAAATTTAACATGTTAAAATTCGTATTTACATCACTGTTTTTAACAACAGTATCGGCAAGTTTGTTAGGGCAAACATTTAAAGGAAAGGTGGTTAATCAAAATAATGTACCATTAGAAAATGTGTATGTTATTAACGCAACACAAAATGAGCATACGCACACAGATGCGAAGGGAAATTTTATACTAGAAAAGAATAAAGAAAATGATACAATATCTATAAGTATTCTTGGTTTTGAAAAAAAAGTTATTCGTATTACTCAAAATCAATTAACAAACTTTAATACTATTCAACTTCAACCAAAATCATATTTGTTAGATGAATTGGTATTAACTGCCAAAAAAGACCCTTTGGTAAGTATGGTTGCTATTGATGTTCAAAAAAATCCTGTGAGTTCTTCACAAGAAATATTACAAACAGTACCAGGTCTTATCATCGGACAGCATGCCGGGGGCGGGAAAGCTGAACAAATCTTTTTAAGAGGTTTTGATATAGACCATGGTACTGATATTGCCTTATCGGTTGACGGTTTACCTATTAATATGGTTTCTCACGCTCATGGTCAAGGGTATAGCGATTTACATTTTATTATTCCAGAAACTATTAATAAAATTAATTTTGGAAAAGGACCGTATGAGGCTTCAAAAGGTGATTTTGCTACGGCTGGTTTTGTAGATTTTAGCACAAAAACACGTATAAATAAAAGTAGTATTAGTTTAGATGTAGGTCAGTTTAATTCTTTTAGAACGTTGGCTATGTTAAACTTATTAGATAATAGTTCTACTAATTCTGCATACGCTGCAATTGAGTATCAAGAAACTGATGGCTTTTTTGAATCTTCTCAAAATTTTAGTCGTCTAAATATTTTTGGTAAATATCAATCTGTATTAGAAGACAATAGTAAGTTAACTTTATCAGCATCCTATTTTACTAGTACTTGGGATGCATCCGGACAAATTCCACAAAGAGCAGTGGATAGTGGATTAATTTCAAGATTTGGAGCTATAGATGATACAGAGGGCGGGACTACCTCACGCACAAATATAAATCTTCAGCATTCAAAGTTTTTAAAGAACGATGTTGAAATTACTTCAAATATTTTTTACTCTAATTACAAGTTCAACTTATTTTCAAATTTCACTTTTTTCTTAGATGATCCAGATAACGGAGATCAAATTAAACAAACAGAGAATAGAGATATTTTTGGATTTAATACACAATTAAAAAAGCAAGTAACATTTGCTTCAATACCAACATCGGTTAGAGGAGGAGCTGGTTTCCGTTTTGACAATATTAACGATTTAGAATTGTCGCATACCTTACAAAGAAAAGAGGTTTTAGACTATATTCAGTTAGGAAGTGTTCAACAAACTAACATTTATGGTTTTGCAGCAGCTGATTTAGATTTAGGCAAAGTAAGTATTCAACCTAGTGTTAGGTTAGATTATTTCAGATTTTTATATAACGATGATTTAGCGCCTACTTATGCAACAAATAGCAATAGTGAAGTTGTAGTAAACCCTAAACTTTCTGTTGTATACACACCTAATGAAAAATATCAGTGGTTTGTAAAATCAGGAATTGGTTTTCACTCTAATGATGCTAGGGTAGTAGCTACTAATCCAAATAGTAAAACATTACCTAAAGCTTATGGAGTAGATGTTGGAGGTACGGCAAAACTAACCAATAATTTAGTAGTTAATGCAGCTTTATGGTATTTACATTCTGAAGATGAATTAGTATATGTAGGAGATGCAGGAATTGTAGAGCCTTCTGGGAAATCTGAAAGAAAAGGAATCGATTTCGGTGTACGTTATCAACTTACTAAAGAGTTATATTTAAATAATGATATAACATTAACAGATGCTAAATTATTAGAAGTACCAGTTGCAGAAAACAACATTCCTTTAGCTCCTGAATTTACAACTACAGGAGGTATATTTTATGATAATACTAAGTTTTTTGGTGGAATAAAATATAGACACTTAAAAGATAGAGCTGCAAATGAAGATTATTCATTAACTGCAGAAGGTTATACTGTTGTAGATGCTAACTTAGGGTACAGATTAAAAGATTTTACATTTAACGTAAGTGCTTTAAATTTATTTGACGTTGCTTGGAATGAAACTCAATTTGCTACAGAATCTAGATTGCAAAATGAACCAAATTCTGTAGAAGAAATACATTTTACACCAGGTACTCCATTTAATTTAAAATTTACCATTACATATACATTTTAAGGTTTTTAGGGGAGAGTGTATTTTCACTCAGTTGTTATTTAACAACAAAAAAATAGCCGCAATTGCGGCTATTTTTGATTTTAAATATATTTTCTATTAAGAAATAGTACCTAATGTATACAATTGTTCAAGTGTTGGAGTTTTACTTCCTCCTGCAGGTTCTAAAGTAATCCCAAAAGCTTCTGAATTGTTGAGGTTTTCAATAGTGAAAATTTTAGTATCACTATCGGCAAATTTGTCTAAAGTTCCTAAACTTGTTGGTGTTAATGGGTTTAATGTTAAAGACCAAACTTGATATACTTTTCCTTCAGGTGGAGTAGGTAAACCACTAACATCCAAATAAACATTGTTCGTTTTTTTATTCCAGAAAGCTTTTGCATATGCATTCGGAGCAACTTGCTGTCCTTGTAAAGGGACTGTTATAACATTTTTATTAGTTATAGATGCTAAAAGAGTTTTATTTTTAGCTAAATCATTGGTTGTTTTTTCTAATTGTTGCTCGTATTGTTTTTGAGCTTCATTAATACTATTTAATTGGCCTTGTAAATTATTATTTTTGTTAATAGATAATAGTAAGGTACTTCCAACAACTATAGCAGCAGCCCAACCTGAATAGGTTTTCCAGTTACTCTTATTTTTATTAATAGAAATTACATTATCTGTACTTTCCTTTTCTTGTAATAATTTAATTAAAACCTCCTTAAATTGATTGTTTTGATTAGGTGCAACGTTAGCTGTTAAAGCACCAATAGATTTTTCTATTTGTTGTATTTCGTCTAAAACTTCAGGGTGTTTTTGTAAAAGCTTGTAAATTCTTTCGTTTTCTTCATCAGAAAGAACACCAGCAATATACAATTCTAAAGTACCTGAATCTATAATATCTTGATAAGCCATTATTTAAGCAAAATTCTTAATTCGTTAATACAGTTTCTGTTTCTTGTTTTTACTGTACCTAAGGGTATATCTAAACTTTCAGAAACTTCTTTTTGAGTAAAACCTTTAAAATATAATAATTCAATCACCTTTACACATTTGTCTTTTAGTTTGTTTACAAACTTCTTGATTCCAATAGCATTGGTTTTTGAATCTAAATTGTCATAGGTTTGTATAATATCTACGAAATTTTCTGCTTCAAGGTTTTTAGATTTGTTTTTAAAATCTTTAGATCTTACTTTATCAATAGCAGCATTTCGTGCAATGTTGATAATCCAGGTAAAAAAACGTCCTTTTTTTTCAGAATATTGCTCGGCATTATTCCAAGCTTTTACAAATACATCTTGAGCTACTTCTTCAGCAATGGTTTCATCTCTAACAATATTAAAGATGATACCTTGAACGCTTTCAAAATACATTTGATATAATTTTTCAAAAGATTTTACGTCTTTATTAGTAAACTGTTTAACTAATTCTTCTAACTGCATAAAATGGATTAATTGACAGACAAAGTACTAAAATAAAATTACTTATTTAGGTTATAGTTAGTTTATCTAATAATTTTTGTAGGAAAACTAACCACACTTTCATGTCCGTTTTTACCTACTGCGCTTACTCCAAAGAAATAGTTATCTAAAACAATGCCTTTTAAAGTGTGTTCTGTGGTATTTTCAACATATATAAATTTGTTCCATGTTGGTGAAGTAGTATCTCTGAAATATATTTTATATCCTTTAGCATTAGGAACGGCATCCCATTTTAATTTTGCAGATGCTTCAACAATTCCACCAATACCTACATTTTCTGGAGCCAATGGTGCCCAAGCTATACTAGCTAAGTTTATAGCATTTACAGCAGTAAGTTTTTTAGCATAATTAAAATTTACAAACTTTACTCGGTCACCATATTCTATTCCGTTTTCAGTTCTAATATCTTGATGTTGTTGTGTATAGTTTTCATGAGCTTCCATAATTCGTAAACCTGCAAAACCAGCGTCATTAAAAGGCCTGTGATGACCGCCTCTACCAAATCTATCTAATCTATAAATTAGTTTAGGGTTCATTTCAGGCATGTAAGTTTTTGTAGTTTTATATACGTACCTAGCTAATTGTCTGGAAATACCATCTACCTCACCACCATAAAACCTTCTAGCATTTCTTTGTCTTTCTGTTTCCGTAGGAGGAACAGGTTCACTAAATATTCTAAAAGTTCGGTTATCAATAACACCGTCAACTCCTTTTATGTTTCCAATCATATCATTGTTAAAAACTCCAATAATATTCCATCCCTTTTTCTTGGCATAGTTCGCCAATCCTTTACCACCAAACAAGCCTTGTTCTTCACCAGAAAGCCCTACGTAAATAATACTATTATCAAAAGAGTATTTACTTAGTACTCTGGCAGCTTCTATGGTACCTGCCATTCCGGAGGCATTGTCGTTTGCTCCTGGTGCATCATCAGTATAGTTATTAGGATCAGATATTCTTGAGTCAATATCACCACTCATAATAATGAAGTTATTCGGATTTTTAGTTCCTTTTTGAATAGCTACCACATTAACAACCATTACATCTTTGGTGATACGTTGGTTAGTACCTTTTTTAACTAAATCTTTTTGATAAAATACCTCTAAGCAGTTATTACAATTAGCAGCAATATTGTCAAATTCTTTTTTTATCCACCTTCTGGCAGCACCTATTCCTCTTGTTGAAGAAACAGTATCACTTAGTGTATGTCTTGTTCCAAAATTAGCAAGCGTTTTAATATCATTTTCTATTCTGGTTGAAGATATATTATTGATGATATCATAAATTTTAGGATTGGTTTGTGCATTTAAACTAACACAAACACCTAAAAGTAAGGTTGTAATTGTTTTTTTCATTAAAATTAGTTTAGACAACTAATTTACAAACAAAAATAGAGAATGCATATTTACATTCTCTATTATCACAATTTAAGGATATATGTTATTTTTTATTCTTCATCTAACTTTTTAGTAAGCGTAAAACCAACAAATAATCCTATACCAGCCATTAAAAACATTAAAGCAGGGTATAAAGAGTCATTATCAATTTCTGTATACGTTGATAAAATTGAAGCAAGTAAAATTCCACTTCCTATTCCTATTAGCAACAAGGCAATATTTAAGATTAATACTTTCCAGAATGGTGCTGCCTTTCTGTTTTCTTTTTTAGAAAAGAAAATAGTGGCATCTGCACCTTTTTCTATTAATGCTAAACGTTCTTTGTTTCTTGTAGTAAAAAACAGGTAAAAAATTCCAAAAATAATTGCGAATAAAAACATGAATACAATTGCAGCTTCCATATAAATTTAAGTTTTATGTTATGTTGTTTGTATGACCATTTTATTTTTAAAAAGGTTACAGATTTATTTAAAAAATATTTTTTCAAATTTAGTGTAACCTTTTTTTCATAGATTCGGTCTTAGTATAAAATGACTACAAAAACTGACCAAATTTATATAAACCTTGTTATTCAGGGAAATACAAATGCTTTTGCTACCTTAGTAAATAAGTATAAGGTATTGGTTTATTCGGTAGCTTTTAAACTGTTAAATAATAAAGAAGAAGCAGAGGAGGTTGCACAAGACACTTTTGTAAAAGCATATAAAAATATAGCTTCTTTTGAAGGAAAATCTAAATTTTCTACTTGGTTATATAAAATTGCCTACAGAAACTGTTTAGATGTGTTAAAAAAGAGAGAGAATAAATATAAGTTTTCGGTTTTAGAAGATGTTACTATTACGCAAATTAAAGCTACTGAGGATACTTTTATTTCAATTGAAAGAAAAGAACGAAGTGAAATTTTAGCTAGTTGTTTAGAAAAATTACCTGATGATGAAAGAATAATATTGACGTTGTTTTATTATCAAGAACTAAGTTTAAAAGAAATAATTGAAGTTACTGGTTTTTCCGAAGCAAATGTGAAAGTAAAACTCCATAGAGCAAGAAAACATTTATTAATAATTGTAAAAAATACTGTTGAACCAGAATTAATAAAACATTATGGGAGAAAATAAGCATATAGATGAGTTAGATATTTTTACTAAAAAGGTTTTTAACAATATTGCAGAAAAAAGCCCTTCGTTAAATTTTACAGAAGACGTAATGAAGCAAATTAATGCCATAGAAAATTCCAAGATTGTAAACGCTTCTTCCTATAATTACAGGTTTAGTATTTATGGTATTGCAATTAGTTTTGTTATTGCATCTGTATTTTTGATATTTCAAGAAAATAAATCAGAGGCTAGTTTTTTTAATTTTAATATAAGTGATATAACTTTTGTAAAATTACCACAATTAACATGGTTACAAAGCTTAAACTTATCTGTAACAACTATGTATGCGTTATTCTTTTTTACTATTTTATTTATTGTGCAAACTATTGTTTTAAAGCAGTATTTTAATAGAAGAGTTCTGTAATTAATTTTACAATTAATTAACTTGTAAACAAAGTTTATTCATTTTTTATTCAACTATATTCGATTTTTAAAAATGAATAAATGATAAAAATTACACGTATTATAACTCTACTACTAGTTTCTTTTATTTTAATCAATTGTAAAAAGAGTAAAAATAATCCAAATGAACTTACCATTTTACAAAAAGCTCCTGAAGCTAAGCTAGCTTTAGTAACTTCTTTTAAAAATTGGAAGCAAAATCCAGTTCCTTTAATAAGTGCTCATAGAGGAGGACCCTATAAAGGATTTCCTGAAAACGCAATAGAAACTTTTGATAATGTTGTAAAGCATACACCTGTTGTTATAGAGTGTGATGTTGCCATGACAAAAGATAGTGTGTTAGTGCTAATGCATGATAAAAAATTAGATAGAACAACTACAGGATCTGGTAATGTAAATGATGTTTCATTTAATGAAATTAAAAATATTAAATTAAAAGATAACGAAGGTAATTTAACAAGCTATTCCATTCCTACATTAGATGCTATTTTAGCATGGGGAAAACACAAAGTATTATTTACCTTAGATGTTAAAAGAGGAGTGCCATTTGAAAAAGTTATTTCGGCAATAGAAAAACATAGTGCTACAGATTATGCAGCTGTAATTACCTATAGAATTCAAGATGCAATTTTGGTTCATGAATTAAATTCAAATATTACTATTTCGGTTTCAGCAGGAAGTGAAGGGGCTATCGAACAAATAATTAAATCAGAAATACCAACAAATAAGTTACTAGGTTTTGTGGGAACTAGAGAACCAGATACAAGTCATTATAATAAATTGGCATCTATGGGTATAAAAACAATTTTAGGAACACTAGGTAACTTAGATAGAAGTGCCATTGCAAAAGGTAATGATGAGGTTTATATGAAATATATTGAAAACGGAGCTAATATTATTGCTACAGACCGTCCTTTAGAGGTAGCTAAAGTTCTCACAGAAAAAACTAATCTAAAGCCCAATAAAAAAGACTGAGTATATACTCAGTCTTTTTTAATTATTTTTTTATAAACTTCTTTTTGTAAGTTTTTCCATCTTCATCTGAAAACTGAATAAAATAGGTTCCTTTTCTTAAAGACTTAACATCAATTACTGATGATGATATGTTTTTTATTTTAACTCCGTTTACATCAAACAAAACCCCTTGTGAAATCTCTTTAGATATCTGTATGTAGTTTGATGATGGGTTTGGATATAATACAACATCTGATTGTTTGTATCCACCTAAAGGAGATGGAGAAACTAATCCTCTTACTGGGTCAATAGGATCTGAAGTGTAATAACAATTATCACTGTAGTTAGCAGAACTGTCTTTTGACCAATTATTAGTAGGAGTATATCCAGCATCTTTTTGAATACATGTTAACTGTGGATTATTATTCGCCTGCATCATAGTAATATTAATATTATTACCATTTGCTAAATTTAACCTTCTTAAGTTATTATTGTAACAATATACAGTTTCTAATTTGGTATTGTGCTGTAGGTTTAGGTTTTCTATTTTGTTATATACACAATATAAAAACTCAAGGTTAGTTAAACTCGAAACGTTTAAACTTGTTAAGTTATTGCCAGCACAAGCAAGATAGGTAATACCTGTAAAAGCTTCTATACCTGTTAAATCTGAAATGTTATTATTTCCAACATTTAAATAATTAGTACTGTAAGAACTTGCTTCACTGTATTGTATTTCTCCATCTCCGTTAGTATCAATTACAGGAATGTTATTTAATAATGCATTTTTAAAATTAGCATCTGGTATGTGTACTATTGAGTTGTTAGCGTTTTTTAATCCTCCTAAAGGTTTTATTGGTACAAATACTTCTTTTATAGGGCCAACAGGGTCAACAGTATATAAACAATCATTGCTGTAATTTACACCAGAATCTGTACTCCAATTGCCTGGAGGTGTAAAGCCGTTATCTTTTTGAATACATCTTAAATTAGGATTATTAACAACATGAAAAATACTGATATCAATGTTGTTCCCATTATCAATGCGTAATCTTTTTAAATTATTGTTAGATGCATAAATTAAAGTAAGTTTAGGATTGTTTTGTAGGTATAAATTTTCAATTCGATTATACATGCAAAACAAACGTTCTAGGTTTACATTTTGGCTTAGGTTAATACGAGTTAAGTTGTTGTCACCACACGCTAAAATAGGAATGTTTACAAATGCTTCTATACCTGTTAAATCATTAATGTTTTGCGAACTCACATCAATAGGTTGGTTGTAAGCAAGTGCTTCACTATATTGGATTTCTCCATCACCATTTAAATCAATAGATACATTTGCACCAGTTAATAATGCGTTTTTAAAGTTAGCATCTGGTATATTCACTATTTGTGAATTAGTAATTCCAATACTTAATACAACTCCCATTATTGTTAATAATCTTTTTCTCATAATATTTAATTTTAGTTTTTGGCAAAGTTATCGCAGCACTAAAGTGTAATACCAAGGAAAAATGAGGGTTTTAAAAACTAAAAACCCCTCAAAAAAGAGGGGTTTTTCACGGTTACTTTTTAAGTTGAATCCATGAATTAATTTTATCTTCTAATAAAGCTAGTGGTATACAACCAGTTTCTAATATTTGATTATGAAACTCTTTAATATCAAATTTATCACCAAGTTCTTTAGTTGCTTTATCTCTTAAAGATCTTATTTTTAATTGACCAATTTTATAGGATAAAGCTTGTCCTGGGTTTGCCATATATCGTTCTATTTCAGAAATAATACTTGCTTCACTTTCAGCCTCATTATCTAAAGAATATTGAATAGCTTGCTCACGTGTCCATCCTTTGGCATGAAGTCCAGTATCTACAACTAAACGAATTGCTCGATGCATTTCCATACCCAACATGCCAAAATATTGATAAGGGTCTGTGTACAGGCCTAATTCTTTTCCTAAATTTTCAGTGTATAATGCCCAGCCTTCTCCATAAGCGCTGTACCATAAAGTTTTTCTGAAATCAGGAAGTTCTTCATTTTCTTGAGTTAACGAAATTTGATAATGATGCCCCGGAATGGCTTCATGTAAAAATAAAGCTTCATCAGAAAAAACATTATACTTGCTAGCATCAGGAATTGGGGTGTAAAAAACACCAGGGCGAGTACCATCTAAAGATCCTGGGTTATATTCTGCACTAGCAGAGGCTTCTCTAAATTTTTCTGTTTGCTTAACCACAAAAGGAGTTTTTGGTTTGTTACCAAATAATTTTTCTAACTGCGGTTTCATTTTATCATGAATAGCATTAAAATTAGCTATAATTTGTTGAGGTGTATCATATGGCATCAATTCTTTATTATTTCTAACATAATTGAAGAAGGATTTTAAATCTCCTTTAAAATTAACCTCTTGTTTTACTTTTTCCATTTCTGATAAAATTCGGGCTACTTCACTTAACCCTAATTCATGAATTTCATCTGCGGTCATATTAGTGGTTGTATAAAACTTTATGGCATGTTGATAATAAGCTTTTCCTTCTGGAATTGCATCAATTCCACTAGTTTCTAAACCTGCTACCAAATAATCAGTTCTTAAAAAATCATACAATGCTTTAAAAGTTGGTAATAACTGTTGGTTTAAAACTTTGGTATATTTTACTGTTAATTCTTTTTTATCTGTAGCTGAAAATGAATCAGGAAAATTTAAAACCGGACTGTAAAATAAGTGTTTAGTTAAAGCTGTTTCTGCCAAAGTTTTAAATTGAGGTATTACTTTACGAATTAAAGATTTTGGTAATACATATCCTTCTTTAATCCCTTGCTGCATACGTTGCTTTGCAGTTAATAACCATTGGTTAAATAGTCCTAATCGTTCTAACCAGTTTTCATAATCTTTAACCGTTTTAAAGGGTTGTGCACTACTTCCGCTAGCAAATTGTCCCATGGTTAAATTAATACTCCACATTTGATTAATAGGAAGTAAACGATCATTCTTAAAATTGTTTTGCGCAAGATTCATGTTACAATCCCAAGCTAAAACAGCTTTACTCATTTGTTGGCTTTCTGTTAATGATTCGTCAGGAAACTCATCTAATTTAGCTTTAAAGGTTGTATAAAAATCTTTGGTTTGTAAGATATATTCGTCAGATAAAGTATTTGGAAATTGGTTATTAAACCGATTATCACCAGCAAAAGTTGCATCTATTGGTTTTAAAGCTAATTTACCTTCATTATAGTCACTTAATAAAGCGTTAAAATCTTCATTAGCTTTTGATGTAACTAAATTTTTAGAGTTTTCTTCTCTTTTACAATTTATAAATAGTAAAATACTTAGTAATGCTATTAATGTTTTTTTCATGATTTTAAATGAAGTTAATTTTTGTAATACCAAAATGGAATATTAGCAATAGTTTTTGTTTTTTCTTCTTTTGATTTTTTATCAAAATATAAACTAGAAATATTTATAATATGTTTTCCTTCCTCCGACCTTTTAAGAGGAATTACTGTTTCAAAGCCCAATTGTTTGTTAATAGCTGTTATAATAAAATCTGATTTTTTAGTAATGCTATCAATTTTTATAGTATAAAGTTCATTCAGCTTTCTCAAATAAAGTTTATAAATACTGTCTCTTTTATGTAGGTCTTTATTTCTATTTTTAAAGATAAATTTAAAACTACTTTTAATTCCTCTTTGATTTTCTATTGGCTTTAATTCTGGGTTTTTAATTAACAAATCATTTTCTGTTTGCTCTTTGAATGGAATAAAGATAGATACGTATGGTTTGTCTGTAATTTTAGTATTTAAGGCAACATCTTTAACATATTCATGCTCATCTAATAAATCTAAATAATTATTCTTGCTAACAAAGTTTTTAGATGTATATGACATGTTAGTTAGGTAATGTGATTGTGCATTTTTTAAAGTAGTTAAATAAAAAATCACACCATATAAAGGTAACAGTATAAAGGCTATTCTTTTACCAAATTTATTATCTAAAAAATTATACACAATTGGTCGGTATAAAAAAGCAAATGTTATGTAATTGAATGCTTTATATATTGGCATGTATAAAAAAGAGGTCCATTCTTTTTTCTTTAAACCTCCTTGAGTTAAAAAATCAAAAAAGACAATTAATGCTAAAAATATAAACAAAAGTCCTATGGTTCCTAATAAAAAAGCCCCTACAAATTCACTAAATATACCAGAATCTAAAAAGAATCTAGCCATTAAGGTTATGATAAATAATACACTAAAGAAAGAAATCATGTAAAATAAACTTAAAAAAGTTACAGCAAATAAAATACTGCAATAGTTTTCTAGCTTATCAATGTAATTATCAAAAGAACCAACTTTCTTTTTTAAGTATTTTGTAAATCGTTTGCTATAATTTAATTCTTCATACTCAATTTCATTTGATACATATCTTAGTCCTATAGCTCCAATCCATAATCCTCGTAATACAACATGTATAACAAGATTAATAATAAGTATATAACAAGATAAAAAAAGAACAGGAAATAAAAACTTAGTATATTTCTGTAATGCCTTAGCTTCATTCCAGCCAATTTCTATAGGTTCTATAGTATTAAATAACCCATAAATTGCAAAACCAGAAATTAACAATTCCAATTGCCAGCTTTCTTGTTGAAGTTTATCTAATAAATTTTTAAACTTTAGTTTTTTATTTTCCTCATTCATAGTTTTTGGTTGAATTTTGACAAAAAAACAAAACCTCTTTGATTATTCAAAGAGGTTTTTATAATTATGTTAATATTTTGAGGTGTTACTTAATCAAAGTATAAGAACGTTTGATAAAGTTTGTCAATTCTTCACCGTGTAATAAATTTTGTGATAATTTTGCTAAATCGAAAGCTTGAGAAATTAATTCTTTTTGCTTGTTCTCATCAGCATTTAAAATATCAGATACTAATTCATGATTGGTGTTAACTACTAAGTTATACATTTCTGGCATATTACCCATTCCCATCATTCCACCACCTGTAGCACTCATTTCTTTCATTCTACGCATAAATTCAGGCACTGTAATAATAAACGGAGAAGCATTAGAGTCCATAGCTTCTAACTGCACTGTGTAGCTTGAGTTGTTTACAGTAGTTTCTATAACAGGTTTTAATTTCTCTTTTTCTTCTTCAGAAAGTTTAGAAATTATAGCTTCATCCTTTTTAATAAGATTGTCAACATGATCAGCATCTACACGTTTAAACTGTATTTTTGCATCACCAGATTCAGACTCTAATTTTTGCATTAAGTGCGGTACAATAGGAGAGTCTAATAATAAAACTTCATACCCCTTAGCTTTTGCATCTTCTATATAACTATGTTGAGCGTCTTTGTTAGCTGCGTATAAAATTACATGATTACCATCTTTATCAGTTTGTGCATCTTTAGTCTTTTCTACCAATTCATCATAAGTGAAAAAAGTATCGTTAACTGTAGGATATAATGCAAACTTTTTGGCTTTATCAAAGAATTTATCTTCAGATAACATTCCGTATTCTATGATAACTTTAATATCATTCCATTTTTGTTCAAAATCTTCACGGTTATTTTTAAATAAAGATGAAAGTTTGTCAGCTACTTTTTTAGTAATGTATCCTGATATTTTCTTTACAGCACCATCTGCTTGTAAATAAGAACGAGATACATTTAATGGAATGTCTGGTGAATCAATAACACCTTTAAGCATTTGTAAGAAATCTGGCACTATACCTTCAACGTTATCTGTAACAAATACTTGGTTTTGATATAGTTGAATTTTATCTTTTTGAATATCTAAATTCTGAGATAATTTAGGGAAGTATAAAATACCTGTTAAGTTAAACGGATAATCTACATTTAAATGAATGTGGAATAACGGTTCTTCAAATTGCATTGGATATAACTCTCTGTAAAAAGTTTTATAGTCCTCAGCTTCTAAATCAGCTGGTTTTTTGGTCCAAGCTGGTTGTGTATTGTTTATAATATTATCAACTTCTTTGGTTTCAGGTTTAGCATCTTCTGCAGCATCCTCTGGAAGTGGTAATGTTTCTGTTTTAGTACCAAATTTAATAGGTATTTGGTTAAAACGATTATATTTTACTAATAACTCACGTATTTTAGCATCTTCTAAAAAGTCTTTTTCATCTTCAGAAATATGTAAAACTATTTCTGTTCCTCTTTCAGTTTTGTCATGAGGTTCTAAGGTATATTCAGGAGAACCATCACAAATCCAATGAGCGGCAGGTTCTTCTTTAAAAGATTTGGTAATAATTTCAACCTTATCAGCAACCATAAATGCTGAGTAAAAACCTAAACCAAAGTGTCCAATAACACCAGTGTCGTTATTTGTATCTTTATATTTTTCTAAAAATTCTTCGGCACCAGAAAAAGCAATTTGATTGATGTACTTTTCAACTTCTTCGGCAGTCATACCCAAACCTTGATCTATAATATGTAAGGTTTTGTTTTCTTTATTAATTTTAATTTCAATTTGAGGGTTGCCGTACTCAACTTTTGCCTCACCAATAGCAATTAGGTGTTTTAACTTAGTGGTTGCATCTGTAGCATTAGAAATTAATTCACGTAAGAATATTTCGTGGTCAGAATACAAGAATTTTTTAATTAACGGGAAAATGTTTTCAACCGATACATTAATATTTCCTTTACTCATTTTTGGTTAATTTTTTCGTTTTTAATTATTTGATGTTTTAATGACAAAAAAAATACCAAACCCTATTTAATGACAACTTGACATTGTTAATATATAATTATAGCAGTACTTTTGTACGAATACTTTAAAATTCATACTTTTACGCGCTATTTTTTTGCAAACAACTAAAAAACAACCATTTATAATTATGTATAGTTCAAAAATTACAGGGTTAGGGTATTACGTTCCAGAGAATGTGGTGACTAACAATGATTTAACGCAGTGGATGGATACCAGTGATGAATGGATTCAGGAAAGAACGGGTATTAAAGAACGTCGTTGGATTGACCCTAAAACTGGTGATACTACAGCAGTAATGGGAGCGAAAGCTGCTAAAATTGCTATTGAGCGTGCCGGATTAACAAAAGATGATATAGATTTTATTGTTTTTGCTACGTTAAGTCCAGATATGTATTTCCCGGGCGGAGGTGTGCAAATTCAAGATTTGTTAGATATGCCAACTATTGGAGCATTAGATGTTCGTAACCAATGTTCTGGTTTTATTTATTCTCTTTCTGTTGCAGATCAATTTATCAAAACTGGTATGTATAAAAACATATTGGTTATTGGTGCCGAAAATCATTCTGGAGGTTTAGAAAGATCTACAAGAGGTAGAGGAGTAACCGTTATTTTTGGAGATGGAGCAGGAGCTGCAATTTTATCTAGAAGTGAAGAAGAAGGTAAAGGTATTTTATCATCACATTTACATTCTGAAGGTGCTCATGCTAAAGAATTGGCTTTAATTGGACCATCAACTAACAGATGGGTTCCAGAGATTATTGAGGCTAATGATCCGGATGATGTTTCATACTTTCCTTACATGAACGGTCAATTTGTGTTTAAACATGCTGTAACTCGTTTTTCAGAGGCTATCAATGAAGGATTAGCAGCAAATCATTTACAAAAAGAAGACATTGATATGTTAATTCCGCATCAGGCTAATTTACGTATCGCTCAGTTTATTCAAAAGAAGTTCCAATTATCAGATGACAAAGTGTATAACAATATTATGAAATATGGTAATACTACGGCAGCATCTATAGTTATTGCGTTAACAGAAGCTTGGGAACAAGGTAAAATTAAAGACAATGATTTAGTTGTTTTAGCTGCATTTGGTAGTGGTTTTACTTGGGGTTCTGTTATTATACGTTGGTAACTGTATAAGTTTAAGATTGAAAATTAAAAATCCGAAGTTATTAGCTTCGGATTTTTTTATTATCAATGTTTGGTTTTATTAAAAGAAACCTCCGCCTTGTTTTTCATTTGAATCACGTCTACGTCTAGATTTAGCCTTGTTTTTACCGCCACCAAATCTATAATTAAACCCTAAGAAAATAGTTCTACTTTCCCAGTTAAATCTACCATTTTGCACAAACGGATTTGTTGAATTAAAAGCAAACTTCATTCCTTTAAAAATATCATTCACGCGTAAATTAATAGTTCCTTTGCCTTGAAGTATAGTATAGCTCCCTCCAGCATTTACCATCCACATAGGTTCTACTTTCCATTGAATATCTTCATTAGCTCCACGGTACATTGCAAAGACTTGGAAACGTAAATTTTTAGTTGCAGTAAAGCTATTACTAACCCTTGCATTAAATACAGTATTATCAACCTCTAATCTTTCAGCGTTTGGATTGTTTAAATCTGCAATTCCAAATTGTTTTTGTGAATAAATTTCTGTGCTAAAGTTTGTTCTCCACCATTTAGCTATTTTGTAATTAGATGAAAACTCAAGTCCATATACATCGGTATCATCAAAGTTTTGAAATGTTAAAATCTGACTTCTTCCAGATGGATCGTTTAAATCTGCATAGGTAATTCTTGAAATAACATCATTTACATTTCTATAGAAAGAGCCTAAGCTAAATGAACCACCTTTAAATTTATGTGTATAATTTAACTCTAAAGAATTGGTGAATTGCGGAAAAAGATTAGGGTTTCCAACAGATGTAATTAATGGAGTACTCCATTCTCTAATTGGGTTCACTTGTTGAATACCTGGTCTATCAACTCTTCTACTATAACTTACTTGAAATTGATCTTTTTCTGTTGCTTCATAAGAGATAAAAACAGAAGGATATACACTAAAAATTTCATCAGTAACTTTTGCTGGAGATTCGTTTTCTTGATTAAAATTCCCTTCAATATCATATTGCTCAAATCTAGCCCCAATTTGTGTATTAAATTTACCAAATTGATGTCCGTAATTTACATAAGCAGAGTAAATATATCTATCATACGTAAAGTTAGAATTTGGATTACCGTCTTGTGTGGTTATATTGTTATTTTTTGTTGAGTTTTGACGATATTCTGCACCTATTTCTAATTTTCCGTTTTTATGAATAGGATTAGTATAATCTAAATTAATTTGTGTGTTTGAGGCATCATTAGTAATATCCGTTATAAAGTTTAAGGCATTATTGTTTTGGTTTTCTGTATCAATATTTACTGCATCTTCAATACCATTAATATCTGTGTAATTTGCCTCAAACTCAATGTTATGGCCTTTATCATCAAAATCTAGCTTATAATTTAAGTTATAGGTAGATGATTGATTTTCTATATCTTGAATATTATCAGCATTACTTGTAATTGTACCGTTTTCTGTTATTAATGTGCTTCCGTTACCGCCACCATTATACCAATTTTGCGTAGTATAAAATGACAATGTGTTTTTATCGTTTAAATAAATATCTGCACCAATTTTAAATAAATGAGATTGGTTTTTATTGATAAATTCAAAATTTTGAATTCTATCTTCATTTGGTCTATCTACAAAACCGTAATTATAATTATCACCACCATTGTAACCGTAATTTGTAAAAAAGTTTACGTTTCCAGTTTTATAATTCATGTTAGTAGCTGCATTGTATCTAACAAAATGTCCAGCAGTTAGGCCAGTATCAATATTACCATTAAAACCTATATTTGCATTTTTATGCAAAACAATATTGATGATACCACTCATTCCTTCTGGATTGTACTTGGCAGATGGATTTGTAATAAGTTCAATACTTTTTATTGATGAAGATGGAATTTGTTTTAACAATTGTGCTGCGCTAATGTTAGTTGGTTTACCATCTATTAAAATTCGTACATTTTCATTACCACGTAAGCTGATATTTCCTGTTTGGCTATCAACACTAACAGATTGAACATTATTAAGCATTTCAGAGGCAGTAGTTCCTGCAGATGTTAAATCTTTTCCTACATTTATTACTTTTCTATCTACTTTCTGAACTATAGTAGATGTTTCTGCTCTAACTTCAACTTCATCTAAAGTTGTGCTATCTTCCTCTAAAGCTATAGTTCCTAAATTTACTTTTCTATTTTTTTTATCAATTGTAATGGCTTTGGTGATGGTTTTAAAACCAATAAATTGTACTTCAACAGAAGCAACTCCTTCAGGAATATTTTTTATAGAAAACACACCTGTTTCATCTGTTATACCTCCAGTTATTACTTTTTTAGCAGTGTCATATATAACAATATTAACGTAAGGTAATGGCTGGTTAGTTAGCTTTTCAATTACTTTACCAGATACTGTTCCGGGTTTAGCAACTAAGTTTTTTGGCATTTGTGCTTTTACTAGTGTAGTTATACAAAAGAAAAATACCCATAATATTTTTTTCATTTTTATTGATTGTTTAGAATAGTAGTTACGATTAAAAGACTTTTAAGTATTATTTTTGTTACTCTTTTAATTTTGTTTAACGAATAATTAACAATTCTATATGAATAAAAAAACACTAGTACTAGGAGCTTCTCTTAACACATCAAGATATTCTTATATGGCTATTTTAAAGCTTAAGAATTATAATCATGAAGTAGTTGCTTTAGGAGTAAAAGAAGGCGTTGTTGCGGATGTTAAAATAGATGTTGATAGAAAAAACTATACAGATTTAGATACTGTAACACTTTATATAAATCCAACAATACAAAAAGAATATTACAATTATATAATTAGTTTACAGCCTAAGCGTGTGATATTTAATCCAGGTACTGAAAACCCTGAATTTATGAAATTACTTAGAGATGAAAATATAAAAGTTGAAGTTGCTTGTACGCTAGTATTGTTAAGTACGAATCAATATTAATTACAAATTTCTTCTTGAATAGGAAGAGAAGTATCGTAAGACTTACCAACGTAACCTAATTCCACACAATCAAAAACAGTTTCTGCTTCTGTTTTAAACTCATCTAGGTTGCTATATCTGCTAGAATAATGCCCTAAAATTAGTTTACCAACGTTAGCATTTTTTGCAATAGTTGCAGCTTGTTTAGCGGTAGAATGTTTTGTTTTTTCACATAATTCTTCTAAACCAGATAAAAAGGTTGATTCATGATATAATAAATCTACATTTTCAATTATAGGCACAATATCTGGTTTATATTTAGTGTCGCTACAGTAAGCAAAACTTTTAGGTTTAGGAGGTGGAATTGTTAGTTCTTCATTCGGAATGATTTCTCCAGAACTTAACATAAAATCTTTACCTGCTTTTAAATTATGATAATCACAAATCTCTATTTCATCATACATTTTGATGTTGTCAAGATGTAGATTTCTTGGTTTAGGTTTTTCTGTAAATAAATAACCATTTGTATACACTCTATGGTCTAAAGGAATAGTTCTTACACTAACTTTATCATCTTCAAAAATAAGTTCACTTTTGTTTGATGAAAGTTCATGAAAAACAATTTTATATTTAACATAAGAACTTGTTAAGCGTAATTGTAGTTCAGTAATTTGCTTAATTCCTTTAGGTCCGTAAATATGTAATTCCTTTTCTCTATTAAGTATTCCAAAGGTAGAAATAAGTCCAATTAACCCAAAAAAATGATCTCCGTGCAAATGTGAAATGAAAATGTGGTTTATTTTAGAAAAACCTACTTTATATTTTCTCATTTGACGTTGTGTGCCTTCACCACAATCAATTAAAAAGTAACGATTATTAATTTCTAAAAATTGTGAGCTAGGAAATGCATTGGCTCTTGGTGTTGCTGAATGGCAACCTAAAATGGTAAGTTTTATACTCATCTAATAACAAATCGTTTTGAAATAACCTCGTTTTTAGTTTGGATAGCGTAGATGTACATACCAGGTTTAAGGTTTTTAGCTTCAAAAACAATTTCTCTTTTTCCTATTTTAGTATAATAACCTTTTTTAAATACCGTTTTACCTAAAACATTTTTTACAATTAAAAAAACACCTTGTTCTTCATTAGAATCAAAACTAATAGTAGTGCTTGATGTAAAAGGATTAGGCGAAGCAGATAAACGAGTTACTGATTTTTCTTGCGAAAAAGTAACGGTTGTTAAGCATAAAAAGAATATTAAAAGTATTTTTTTTACCATGGTTCTTTTTTATTGGGGATTTGCTAAAAACTAAATTAAAAACCTAAGTCTCGTTGGATATTTTCCATTTCTAAAACATCTTCTGCTTCTTGCAAAGTAGGAACTATGTTAAAGGTTTCTGGAAATACATCAACATCAACATTTGGATACACTACTACAAAAGTTGTTCCATTTTTTTGATGTTGTGCGGCATATTCCAAAAATACAGAAATATCGTCCTCAACAACATTTAGTTTCGACGAAAGGTAAATAATAATATTGTCATTTACAAATTTAGTATGTTCATTGGTAAATGAAGTTTTAAAGGTGTTAAAATCAACTCCCTCAGAACTTAGCAATTTATACCCATCTTTTTCTTCGGTTTTCATAATTATCTTTTTATCTGTTGCGCAAGTAAATAAATTACTGCCATTCTAACAGCAACACCATTTTCAACCTGATTTAAAATTATAGATTGATCACTATCGGCAACATCACTTGTCATTTCTACACCTCTGTTAATTGGTCCGGGATGCATAATAACAATATCTTTATTCAAATTATCTAAAATCTGTTTATTAATTCCAAATAACTGCGTGTATTCTCTGGTAGAAGGGAAGTATTTAACATCCATTCTTTCATGCTGAACACGTAATACATTGGCTACATCACACCACTCAAGTGCTTTTTGTAAGTTCGTTTCTACTTCAACCCCTAAACTTGAAATATATTTAGGTATTAAAGTAGTTGGTCCACAAACTTTTACTTTTGCACCTTGCAATTGTAGGGCAAAAATATTAGATAATGCTACTCTAGAGTGTAAAATATCACCTACAATAACAATTTTTTTACCTTTTAAATCAGAATTTAAGGCTTCTCTCATAGAGAAACTATCTAGTAAAGCTTGGGTTGGATGTTCATGAGTACCATCACCTGCATTTACAATTTTAGCATCTACATGTTTCGATAAAAACACACCAGCTCCCACATTACCATGACGCATAACAACAATATCTACTTTCATAGATAGTATGTTATTTACAGTGTCAATTAAAGTTTCTCCTTTTTTTACTGATGATTGACCCGCAGAAAAGTTAATGACATCTGCAGACAATCTTTTTTCAGCTAATTCAAAAGAAAGCTTTGTTCTAGTACTGTTTTCAAAAAATAAGTTAGCAATGGTAATATCTCTTAAAGACGGAACTTTTTTAATAGGTCTGTTTATAACTTCTTTAAAATGAGTAGCAGTTTCAAAAATAAGTTCTAAATCATTTTTGTTTAAATATTTAATACCTAATAAATGTTCTACACTTAACTGCTTCATTTTACTTGCTCTAAGAATATGGTGTCTTTTGAATGGGTTTCTTTCCAGTGAACAACAACTTTCTCCTGGTTTATGGCATCTACTTGTCTTCCTCTGTAATTAGGTTGAATAGGTAAATGTCTACTAAATCTTCTATCTATAAGAACTAATAGCTCAACATTTACAGGTCTGCCAAATGCTTGTAAAGCTGTTAAAGCTGCTCTAACGCTTCTACCAGAGTACAAAACATCATCAACTAAAACTACTTTTTTGTTTTCTATTAAAAAATCTATTTGAGTTGGAGTAGCTTCTAAAGGTTCGTTTTTCCTTCTAAAATCATCCCTGTAAAATGTAATATCTAACAATCCTAATTGTAAATTTTGAATACCATAAAAGTTTTGCAAAATATCAGTTAAGCGTTTTGCTAAAAAAGAACCTCTTGGTTGAATTCCAATTAAAACGGTGTTGTCAAAGTCGTGATGATTTTCGATTAACTGACACGCTAATCGATGCAGAATGATATCAATTTCTTTAGAAGTAAGTAGTGTTTTTCTGCTCATGTTGCTATCAATTTTGATTGATAGATTTCAAGATTCAAAAGTAAATTAAAAAATTATGCTAGCAAAATTAAAGTACTGTAAACATACAAGTAAATGATTAAAATTATCTTTACATTTGCCAACTTTTAGAAAAGCCTAGAAATATTATGATGAAATACATTAGAAATAAGAAGATTAACATTAAAGATGATACGCTGGCAGGAATTACAGTTTCATTAGCAATGATACCTGAAGTGGTTGCTTTTGCCTTTGTAGCGCAAATTAGCCCAATAGTAGCTTTATTTGGAGCTTTTGTGGTTGGTTTGATATCTGCAATTTTTGGAGGTAGACCAGGATTAATATCTGGTGCAGCTGGTGCGGTAGCAGTAATATTTGTAAACATGATACAAGAAGGTCATGCTAAAGGTTTGTTATTTGATCAGCCTGTTGAAAACATGGGATACTTTTACTTGTTAGCGGCGGTAGTTTTAATGGGAGTTATTCAAGTTATAGCTGGTTTATTTAAGCTTGGTAAGTTTGTTCGTTTAATTCCTCACCCAGTAATGATGGGATTTGTAAACGGTTTAGCTATTGTTATATTTTTGGCTCAATTAGGTATGTTTAAAGAAAATAAAAAAGATGTTTTTGGTCAAAACATGCGCAAAACAACCTCTAAAGAATTAGTGTATAATGTAGCTAATAATCAGGTGAAAGATAAAGTGTCGGATGCTGTTTTATTTACTATCAATGGTTCATCAGTTGTTAATATAGCTACTAATAAAGAAGTTTTTACTATTTCTGAAGGACAGGTTTTTGATGTGAAAACTAAAAAAGTTGTTTTTAATATAGGTGAAGAAGGTTTTTACACTGTAAAAGATAGTGGAGTTGTAAAAACCGTTATGCAGGGCGAAAAATTATATACAATGATTGCTTTAGTATTATTAACCATGTTAATTGTTTGGGGCTTGCCTAAATTAACCAAAAAAGTACCAGCAGCTTTAACAGCTATATTAATAGTAACATTTTTATCTATTGCATTTGGATTAAACTCAATAAACGTTGGTGATTTTATTAGAGATGGAGGAGGAGCAGGTTTAAATGGAATTGATGAAATTTCAAAAAAATTAAACCTAATGGATTTATGGTCTAACTTACCTTTTAATTTAGATACACTTAAATTTATTGCACCTTATGCTTTTTTAGCTGCATCAGTTGGTTTAATAGAAACTTTAATGACTATGAATTTAGTTGATGAGTTAACTGACTCTAGAGGTAATGGTAATAAAGAATGTGTTGCACAAGGAGCTGGTAATATTGTTAGTGGTTTATTTGGTGGAACAGGCGGTTGTGGAATGATAGGTCAAACTGTAATAAACATTAACGCTGGCGGTAGAGGAAGGTTATCTGGAGTTACAATGGCAGTAACACTATTGATTTTTATTCTTTTTGCAGATAAATATATAGAACAAGTGCCAATTGCAGCATTAGTGGGAGTAATGTTTATGATGGTAATTGAAACTTTTGCATGGTCTAGTTTTAGAATTATTAAAAAGATACCAGTAGCTGATGCATGTGTATTGATAATAGTTTCTGCGGTAACAGTATTTTTTGATTTAGCAATAGCTGTATTTGTTGGTGTTATCATTTCAGCATTATCTTTTGCTTGGGAAAATGCTAAAAAAATTAGAGCTCGTAAACGTTTTAAGCCAGACGGTACAAAAGTTTATGAAATTTGGGGCCCATTATTTTTTGGAAGTATTACCGCTTTTAATGAGAAGTTTGATATTAAAAATGATCCAGATTCTGTAGAGATTGATTTTGTAGAAAGCAGAATTTCTGATCATTCGGCATTAGAGGCATTGTTTGTGTTGGTAGAAAAGTATCAAGCAGCCGGAAAATCAATAAAATTAAAACATTTAAGTGAAGATTGTAAAGTATTAATGTACAAAGCAAGCGATAAATTTCATAATGTAATTATTGAAGATGTTGAAGATCCTCGCTACCATTTGGCAGCTAACCCAGAAGCATTTCCAAAATCATTACATGAGTATGAGTTTTAAAAAATCAAAAATCCCGCTTTTAGCGGGATTTTTTAATTGACTCTATATACAGGAATCTTTAAATGTGCGTTTTCATAATGTGGGGTTTGTTCATATACCCATTTTAATTGTGAATAAGGATTATTTTTAAAATCTTCATCACTTATTAACTTCTCTTTAAATACTTTTTCAATTTCAGGATTTTCTTTTAAAAATGTTTCTGCTTTATCTTCAAAAACATAAGCAGAAAAGCCTTCTTTTTGCTGTAAAACGGTATCAAAAAAGTTCCAGTTAAAAAAACTATCAATGGCTTCTGGTTCTAATATTTCTAGTAAGTAACGTAAACCGTTTTGATTGGTTGGTATGAAATAATCGCCTTTTTTAAATCCAAGTTTCTGTGTTTCTTTTACAACCTTAGTATTGTAATGAAGATAATGACCTTCATAAGCTACTTTACGCGTGTCATAGCTGTCAATTTTGTAAGTTTCAACTTCAATAATTGTATCTTTATGCAAAGTTTTAATTTCAATAGCGTTGTTTTTTAAACGATTTATTACCTCATGCCAGCCTTGCGGAATTATATATGCTTTTGGTATATTTACTTCTCTGGTAACCGTGAAGTTATTGTAATAATTTATTTCTTTTTCAAAAGGTTTTTTAGTGTCGTAAAATAATCGTTTTCCGTTGGTGACTTTACTGTCAATATAAGTTCCCTCATATCCTTTAAATGTAAAAGAACTAGGGTTGTTTTTGTCTACTTTAAAAGCTATTGGGTATTTTTTATTGGTAAGTATGTTTTTAACGGCGTTAGCTCTTAATTTTTTTATGGTGTTAGATTGTTGTTCTGTAAAATCCAATGCTGCTATCATTAACTCATAGGTTTGTTCAACTCTAGTTTTGTATGGTTTTAACATGTGTGTTTCTACCATTAAGCCTAAAGTATTAAATAGTGTAGTGTAACCGGTTGAGTAGCGAGGAGAATCGTAAAATTGTGACCATCCTTTATCAGGTGTAGTTCCCCAAACATTTACATAAGGCGTTATAGGAATGTTTTTATTAGATAAAGAATTTTCTATCGAAGGACGCATTTTACCTTCTAAAAACGCTCCTAATTCACCTCCTAATTTATTGTGTTGAGTAAATAAATGAGTAATTGCATATTGATAATCAGCACCGTTACTTACATGATTGTCAATAAAAACATCTGGGTTTACTACATGGAAAATTTCAGCGAAACTAGCAGCATTTTTAGTATCTTGTTTTGTAAAATCTCTATTTAAATCGTAATTTCTTGCATTTCCTCTAAAGCCGTATTCTTTAGGTCCGTTTTGATTAGCTCTTGTATGTGAATTTCTGTTTAGAGCACCACCAATATTGTATACAGGAATCACACATATTAGAGTATTTTTGTATGCTTTTTTTAACGAGTCATTTTGAGTAATATCTCTCAATAAAAGCATTGAAGCATCAATTCCATCAGATTCTCCTGGGTGAATTCCATTATTAATTAAAATTCTATTTTTCTTAGAGGTTTTAATCTCTTTTTTATTGGTTTTACCATCGGCATTAAACACTATTAAATGTAATGGATACGAACTATCAGTTTCACCCATTTCAATAAGTGAAATTTCATTATAATTTTCCGCTAAATTTTTGTAGTAATCAATTACTTCAGGGTAAGTTGGGGTTTCTGTACCGTTAGACTTTTCAAAAAGAGTAGTAAAATCAATGTTTTTCTTCTTTTCTGATTTTAGACAAGAAATTACCAGAAAAAGAAGAGGGATTAGCGTGAGTTTTTTCATTTTAATAGAAGAAGATTAGTAACATGTTGAGCTTTTGTAAGAATAAAAGCCCAACATGGAGGGAGTGTGATAATTTGATGTTATATCCTTACAGAATCTGGAACAAGCCCAGTGTAGTCACCATTATTTCTAATAACATCTCTTACTATTGATGATGATATGTAACTTTTTCCCGAAGAAGTTAATAAGAAAACGGTTTCTATTTCTGATAATTTTCTGTTGGTATGAGCAATTGCTTTTTCAAACTCAAAATCAGCAGGATTTCTAAGGCCTCTTAAAATAAATTGAGCATCAATTTCTTTACAAAAATTAACAGTTAAGCCTTCATAGGTTAATACTTTAATTTTAGGTTCATCTTTAAAAGCTTCTTCAATAAATTCCTTTCTTTTTTCTAAAGGAAACATGTAGTTTTTATCGGCATTAACACCAATAGCTATTATTAATTCATCAAAAAGTGTAACGCCTCTTTGAATTATGTCGAAATGTCCCAAAGTTATAGGATCAAAAGACCCAGGAAAAATAGCTCTTCTCATAATGGTTGGTTTGTTAGTTTTTATTGAGTGCGGTTTCTATAGCATTTGTAAATAATTCTTGTAAAGAAATTCCGTGTTGTTTTGCTTGTTGTGGTAAAATACTAGCTTCGGTTAAACCAGGAACTGTGTTCATTTCTAAAAAATGGGGTTCATCATTTACAAAAATATATTCAGATCTTGAAAAACCGCTCATATTTAATACTTTGTATACTTTTTTAGCAATTTTTTTTACTTTTTCTTCTTGACTTTCGGATAATCTAGCAGGAGTTATTTCTTGAGATTTTCCAAGATATTTGGCTTCATAATCAAAAAAATCATTTTCAGAAACTATTTCTGTTATTGGTAAAACCGTTATTTCATTTTGATATTCAATTACACCCACAGAAACTTCTGTTCCGTTTAAAAAACTTTCAATTAAAATTTCAGAATCCTCTTTAAAAGCAAACTCAATAGCCGATTGTAGGTCTTCTATATGATGAACTTTAGAAATACCAAAACTAGAACCTGCATTATTAGGTTTTACAAAACAAGGAAGCCCTAATTTTTCAACTATAGCTTTGTGGTTTATTTCATCTCCTTTATTTAAATATACAGATTTAGCAGTAGGAATTCCATATTGTTTTACTACGCTTAATGTATCTCTTTTATTAAATGTAAGTGCCATTTGATAAAAAGGAGCAGATGTGTGTTTGATTCCTAATAAGTCAAAATAGGCTAAAATTATTCCGTTTTCACCAGGTGTACCGTGTATTGCATTAAATACAGCGTCAAAAACTATTTTTTCATTGTTTATAGTTATAGAAAAATCGGTTTTATTAATAGATGTTTCATGATTGTTATCATTAATATATACCCATTTTTCTTTTAAAATATGTATTCTGTAACCATTATACTTACTAGTATCTAAGTGTTTGTAAACAACGTTTCCGCTTTTGAGTGAAATTGCTACTTCAGATGAGTAACCACCCATAATAATGGCAATGTTTTTTTTCATTGTAAAGTATTAGTATTACAAACTTACCAAAAAAACCGCTTTATGAGTTGTTGTTTTTTAATTAGTATTATTTTTATGCTACATTTGACAAAAAAAATTACACTAGTTTATTATGAGCTTATTTCAGTTTTTAAAAAGTAAAACTTTTCTTATACAAGTAGTAATTGCTATTATAGGATTGTTATTATTTGTTTTTTTATTACAATGGTGGTTAGGTTATACAACAAATCATAATCAAAAAATACAAGTACCAAACTTGCATAAAAAGTCACTACAAGAAGTTGAGGATTTATTAACAGAGTTAGATTTAGATTTTAAGGTTATAGATAGTGCTAGTTTTAATCCAGAATACCCAAAGAAATCGGTTATAGATCAAAATCCAGAGCCTGGAGATTTTGTAAAAGAAAAACGTAAGATTTATTTAACATTAAATCCATCGAAATATAGAGATGTTTTAATTCCAGAATTAAATGGAAAAACAAAACGACAAGCTATTACTCATTTGCTATCTATAGGTTTTAAAGTAGGAGATAAGTTTACATATGTACCAGATATTGGTAAAGACGTTGTAAGAGGTTTACGTTATAAAGGAAAACAAATCGGTTTAGGTGATAAATTACCTAAAAACTCTACCATAGATTTAGTTTTAGGCGACGGAAGTAGAAACTAAAACGAGTTAAAAATAGTTAAATTGGGTCGTGTGCATTACTTTTGCACCGACCCTATTTTATTTTATATGAAAGAAATGAATAACGATATTCAAGAAAACGAAGAATTATACGAGCATTATCGTTTTGTGGCGGCCGAAGGTCAGGAGCCTTTACGAGTTGATAAGTTTTTAATGAATTTTATTGAAAATGCAACCCGAAATAAAATACAACAAGCAGCAAAGGCTGGAAGTGTTTTAGTAAATGATGTAGTTGTAAAATCTAATCATAAAGTAAAACCTAATGATGTTGTTCGTGTTGTATTAAGTCATCCACCACATGAGAATTTATTAGTAGCAGAAGATATTCCTATTGATATTGTTTATGAAGATGATGATGTAATGGTGGTGAATAAACCTGCAGGTATGGTAGTGCATCCTGGTCATGGAAATTATTCAGGAACTTTAGTTAATGGATTAATACATCATATAGAGAATTTACCTAAAAATAGCAATGAACGTCCTGGTTTAGTGCACAGAATAGATAAAGATACTAGTGGTTTGTTAGTAGTTGCTAAAACAGAGTTTGCTATGGCTCATTTATCTAAACAGTTTTTTGATAAATCTACAGAAAGAGTTTATTATGCTTTAGTTTGGGGTTATATAGAAGAAGATGAAGGAACTATAACCGGTCATATTGGAAGAAGTTTAAAAAATCGATTACAAATGGATGTTTTTCCTGATGGAGAATTTGGAAAACCAGCGGTAACACATTTTAAAGTTTTAGAAAGATTAACTTATGTAACATTAGTTGAGTGTAGATTAGAAACTGGAAGAACTCATCAAATTAGAGCACACTTTAAACACATTGGTCACACATTATTTAATGATGAACGTTACGGAGGAGATCAAATATTAAAAGGAACTACTTTTACAAAATATAAACAATTTGTAGATAATTGTTTTAAGGTTTTACCAAGACAAGCACTTCATGCAAAAACCTTAGGCTTTATTCATCCTACAACAGGTGAATCTATGCAGTTTAATTCTGAAGTACCTCAAGATATTCAACAATGCTTAGAAAAATGGAGAACTTATTCTGAGAATTCTAAAAATATAGAATAATAATCTATTTTTTAAACTTTTAAAAACCAATTAATTAAAATTATAAAAAATATTTAATTAATTGGTTTTTATGTTTTTATAATATATTTAAGATTGCTTGAGAATCGTGTATTTTATTTTTTCAATATAAATATGCAGAATATTAAAATCTCAGAAAGTAATTTATTCATTAATTTTTTTATCAACTAAACTTAAAATTCTTTCAAACTGTTCATTTAATCCCATGTCAGAATTATCAATTTCTATGGCATCATCTGCTTTGATTAAAGGAGAATCTTTTCTGGTAGAATCTATTCTGTCTCTTTCTTGAACATTAAATAAAATATCATTAAAAGAAACATCATCGCCTCTGTCAAGTAATTCTTTATATCTTCTAGTGGCGCGTTTATCTGCAGAGGCAGTCATAAATAATTTCAATTCTGCTTCAGGAAATACAACGGTACCAATATCTCTACCATCCATAACTATCCCTTTATCACGACCCATTTCTTGCTGAGAAGCTACTAGTTTTTTTCTAACTTCAGACACTTCAGCAATTTTACTTACTAATTTGGATACGGCTAGAGATCTTATTTCTTTTTCAACATTTATACCGTTTAAATACATTTCGGCAAAACCTAATTCAGCATTAAACTTAAAAGATAATTCAACCGAACTTAAGTCATTTATCAATGCTTCTTTATTGAAAAATTGATGATTGATATAGTTTTTTTGCATGGCAAATAATGTAACGGCTCTATACATTGCACCAGTATCTACATAAATATAATTAAGTTTTTTAGCAAGTTGTTTGGCAATGGTACTTTTTCCTGTAGAAGAAAAGCCGTCTATAGCAATAATGATCTTTTTGTTCATATAATAGTAATATGATGCAAAGATACACTAAGCAATGTTTTTAAACGAAAATTGTTAATATCTTGTAGGTATACTTCCTCTTGGGTTTCTACTGAGGTCTATTTCAAGACTAAAGGTACTTGTATTAGCAGCAGAATGAAATTTAGCATAGGCATAATTTAACTTAATTTTATTCATTTTTAAACCAAAGCCAAAAGAAAGTCCTCCAAAAGAACGCGTGTTTTGTAGTTGAAGCTCTTTACTTCTTCTAAAATTATAGCCAACTCGAAGGTTGATGGCTTTTTTTGGAAATAATTCTGCGCCAATAATTACGTGTCTAAAAGCATTGTCTAAGAAAGAGATTTCCTCATCCGTTGTATTCCCTTCTAAATCTGTAGAACTATTTGAAGGATTTGGAGCAGCAACCTTCCATTTTTGTAAATTATCTAGAGTAACATACCATTTTAAAGGCATGTTTTCTAATTGGTAACTTGCACCTAGCGCAATTTCAAATGGAAGTTTTTCTTTTTGATTGATGAATTTTGATAATTGAAAACCTGCATTTCTGATTACTATAGAAAAAATATATGGTTTGTAAGAATTATTGTATAATACACCAAAATCAAAGGCTAGGGCAGTAGCGTTAAAGTTAGCTATGGTGCTATTTATAAATTTAGCATTAGCACCAACAGTAAAGTTACTATTCGGAATTTTATACGCATATCCACTATTTATTACAATATCAGACGCAGAAAATGTACCTGTTTCGTTTCCTTCTGTATCAGCTGAAATTAAAGTACCGTAATTATTGTATTGAATTCCAAAATATATAGGAGCGCTGTATCTGTTAAATTGATGAACATAAGAAAGTGATCCAACAGATATTCCAGATAAATAACTACTGTAATTAGCTGAAAGTTTTCTGTCCATATCAACATTAATAGTAGCAGGATTCCAGTTTGGTTGATTTACATTATTTAAGAGTGTTAAAGTTTTTCCTCCTAAAGCAATTTGATGAGCCGAAGCGGTAGTGTTTACAACTAAAAATGAATTTTCCCCGCCTGTTTGTGCAACTATAAATGAAGGGATTAGTAAAAAAAAGCCTAAAAGATGTTTGAACATTCAGAAAAAAAATTAACTTTATCGCACAGTTAGTAAAAGTAACGTATTATATTCAAAACTGGTACATTTAACTGTGTAATAAATAAAAAAAGATTGTTAACTTCCTGGTTTTGTTTTAATTAGTTATATTTGTATTGACAATGTACATTAAATAATTTGCAAATTAATAGTCCCCAGCTATTATGTTTAGACATGATCCCTTTTGCCTAAAATTGTTTTTAGGCGCTATAATGCTGTTTTTAAGCGTAGGTGCTAATTCTCAAGAATTACAAGCGCCTGTTCTTAACTTTTCTTTTGCGTGTGGTAGTTCCAGTTCTAATAGTTTTGATTTTGAATTTAGTTTCACAGGCTCAGCATTTAATTCAGACAATGTTTTCATAATTGAACTATCTGATGCTAACGGTAGTTTTGATAACCCTACAAATGCAGGTTCAATAACTGGGGAAAATAATACGTTTGTAGATATACCAGGTTCATTAAACTTACCAGATGATACTTATGGTCAAGGTTATAGAATAAGAATAAGATCCACAAGTCCAGCAAGTATTGGGCCTGAATCTATTGCATTTGAGGCTTATTATCGACCAGATATCAATTTAATTTTAGAAGATGAAGACGGTAATAGAGATATTGTTTTATGTGGAGGTAGTCCTCAGCAAGTATCTTTAAATTATAATAACCCAGATTACGAGTATGTGTGGTTTTTTAATAATAATCAACTTTCTGAAACTTCATCAACTTTAACAATAACACAACCAGGAGAATACTACGCAACATTATCGGCTGGTCAGTGTACTAATTCTTATCCCCCTTCAAATAAAATATTTGTCACTGTAGCAGATATTGAAAATGTGTCTATTGAAGGTGATAATACTGTTCAGATTTGTGCAAATGAAAGTTATGATTTAGTAGCTAGTGTAGATGATGTTAATTATATCTACAGGTGGTATAAGGATAATGAGTTAATTCAGGGGCTTCCTGACTATTTACCTGTTTTGAATACAACAGATGTTAATCAGTATGGAGTATACTATGTTGAAATTTTTGCAGGTAATTGTTCTGCCAGATCTCAAGATGTTACAGTAGAGCCTAGAACAGATGCTGGTTTTGAAGTTGTTTTAGATTCCCCTTCACCAAGAATTATTTTACCCTCAGAAAGTTTTAATTTGCAAGCAACTCATGATGCAAGTAATGCAACTTTTCAATGGTTTAGAAACGGTAGCCCTTTACCCGCAAGAACACAGTCTTCAATGACCGTTAGAGAGTCCGGAGAATATTTTGTTGAAGTTACAGATACTTCAGGTTCATGTGAATTTTCAGTTGTTTCTGAAACCATAATAGTTTTAGATGTAGTTAGTTTTGAAACACAAATAAGATTTGATACCAACTATACTGACTGTTCGGTATCGCAAACAACACTTAGTGTTGTGGGGATAGAAGCTATGGCTACTGATGGGAATTTATATAGCTTGTCTGAATCTCAGTTGACGTTACTAAACTATCAATGGAAAAAAGATTCAAATGATGTGTCAGGAGCTACATTTGAAGAATTAAATTTATCAAGCTATTTGGATAATGGCGTATATGTGTTAAATGCTTCTGTTGGTTTAATAGAATCAGACTCAAATGAACTTCCTGTATTTTTAACTCTTGAAGATGTTGAAATTCAATCTTCATCATCATCAAATAGCATCTGTCCAGGAGGTATGATAACTTTATCAGTTCCAATTGAATCAGGTTTTACATATACCTGGTTTAAAGACGGCGAAGCATTAACTGTTTCAGATCCTTCAAGTATTGAGGTTACAGAAATAGGAATATATTATGTGAGTTTTGATGGTTATGGCTGTCAAATAAATGTACCTGAAGTAGAAATTGTAGAATTTGATGATTCTGTATTAGAAGTATCACCATCAACAACTACAGTTTTAACACCAGGAGAAACAGTAACTATATCAGCTACAGGGGCAGATTCATACGAATGGTATGATGAAGCAGGAAACTTATTGTCAACTACAGAGTCTTTAGACGTAAACACTTTAGGGACTTATACTTTAATTGGAAGAGTTGATGATTGTTTAGTTAAAAAAACAATTGAAGTTGTTGAAGATGATGGTTTAATGATAATACCTAATATAATAACACCTTTTAATGGAGACGGTGTTAATGATACTTGGCAGTTACCGAACAGATTTGCCTACCAACCAGAAGTTCGTGTAATTATCTATAATTCAAATGGTAATGTTGTTGTAAATACAACCGATTATCAAAATGATTGGCCACAAGACAATAATTTAAAAGATGGGATGTTATTCTACTTTAAAGTTATAAAAGATAATAACAATATAATTAAAGCTGGAACCATATCCATATTAAAATAAGAAGGGGAAAAATATGATAAAGAAATTAACTTTATACATACTATTATTAATTACATGCTCGGCATTTGCGCAAACAAGTGGACCGAGTGATCAGTATAATGGATATGCGTCAAGAAGCTACATGAAATTTAATAGCTTTTTAACAGTACCAACATTTTCGGTTATTCATAAAGATAACCAAACAATACAAGCAATTGTTCGTAATTCAAACATTCAATTTGAAGATGCTTCTAGGCTTCATGTTTTAAGTTATTCAGGAGGTAGAAGAGATAATATTGGAGCAGCTGGTGCTGTTTTTCAGCAAGAAGTAGGGGCTTTTAAAGATTTTGGAGCTGTAGCTAATTATGCATACCAAGTACAATTAGGTTCAGCCAGTAAATTAACTTTTGGTTTTAACTTTTTTTACAGTAGAAGAAGTTTAGATAATGGTAAAGTTTTATCAAACGGAACGGATCCTGTAATAAATAATTATCAAGACAAGCCTGTTGTTGTTTTTCAACCTGCAGCTACTGTGTCATTTGGAAAATTTTACGCAGGACTATTTTTGGAAAATTTAGCTGATTTTAATTTAAAAGAAAGTGAGTTTGTAACTGATTTTGCAGAAAAAACTATTTCTGCACACGCGGGCTACAATATGGAACTAAATAATTTAGGAGGATTATTACAAGGTACTACCTTAAGAGGACTAGCTATCGCAAGAAGAAATCAAGAATTAGGATTTAGTTTTGCAGGTAATATTATTGCAGATCTCCCAAAAGCAGGATGGGTTAAATTAGGATATGATAATTACTATGGATTAAATGCAGGATTAGGTGTTAATCTTTCAGATAGGTTAGCTATAGGTTTCTCTTATGAAAAGCAACAAAATTTAGGAGCAACAAATGAGGTAGGCTTGTTATTTAATTTAGGTAGAAGAAAAAGAACAGTTAGAAATTCTGTAGAAACCCGTAAGCCTGATTATAATACTGTGGATACAACAATTCCATCAACTACACCACAGCCAGTTAAAGAAATTAAAGAATATGAAGATCCTGAGCATAATGATTTATCAGATGAATTACAAGTAGCTCAAGACTCTATTAATATTTTAAATAAAAAGGTAGATGAAATTTTAAGAATTCTTAAAAATCAACCACAACCACAGGTTCAAATAATTAGAGAAGTTAAAGAAGCTCCAAAAGAAGAAGCTAACGCTTTACCTGAAGAAATGGATTATTCTTTAGAAAGAAGTAATGCTAAACCATGGAGAGAAAAAACAATTACAAGAACAGGTGGAGGTGCAGGAACCATGTATTATGTTGCCGTTGATCAGTTTAAAGATTTAAATAAAGCTAAAGATTTAATTAAGAATCTTAAAAAGAGAGATATTTCAGCACGATATGTTCGTGATCCAAAGTTTAATACTTATTTTGTATATCTGAAACGTTTTGCTAAAAAAGAAGATGCTGAAGAAATGGTAGATGAAGCAAACGGAGGTCCAAAGCGTTTTGATAATGCAGGTGAAGTTAAGAAAGAAAGCGCCTTAAGTATAAAAATGAAAAAGAGCGGTAGTGATAATATTTATACCGTTAAAATTACCCTAGGAGCTAAAGGCGAATCATATACAGAGCCAAAACCTAAAGCGCCAGCTAGAATAAGAACAATGAAAAAAATAGAAGGTTTAGAAGAAGGTTATTACCTACAAGTAAGTGTAAATGGTAAAAAACCGTATGCAGATAAGTTTGTAGATGAATTGAGGCGAGATGGAATAAATGCCAACTATTTTATCAATCCAACAACTGGTTACCGTCACGTTTATATTCATAAATCAGACAATAGAGAAGAGATTATTCGTTTATATAACAACAATTTAAACGGTAAATATTACGATAGAATAAATATCATTCATATTAAGTAGCAGATAGAATCATAAATCCCCAACTAATGATTATCATGAAGAGAAAAATACTATTGATTTTATTAACCTTTCTTGCATTTTTTCAAATATATGCACAAGAAAAGGGAAATTTATTTGATGATTCTCGTGTATCAAATGAATTAAAGCAGAGTGCTAAACAGCTTTCATCCAATAAAGAAAAGTCTGAAGCTAATAAATTGGTTGACACACCATTTACCAATAGGCTTGGAGATGGAGGAATCAATGTTAAGGGAAATATAACTTTTGTAGGAAATAATATTTTAAGTATTGATGACCCAAGATTTACTTTCATAGGACCTAATGATGATTTTAATTACAATGGTAATTCAAACACGGATATCAGTCTTGGTTATATTGATATAGATGATGATTTAGGGATTCCAGGTAACAATACTACTTTCTCATCTAGTATGTCATCTCTTAATTTACCCAGTTGTTCAAGAGTTGTGTATGCTGGTTTATATTGGGCTGCTATTTATCCTTATGATAATTGGAGTGATGAATCTTCAGGAGTTAATACAAGAGATAATGATTTTAATACCATGAAGTTTAAACTTCCTGGTCAGAATTACCAAGATATTACGGGTACAATTATTTATGATGATGGTGAAGCTACACAATTACCTTATTTATGTTACAGTGATGTAACGAGTTTAGTTCAATCCTTAGCAAACCCAAACGGTGATTACTTTGGAGCTAATATAAAAGCTACTTTAGGTAGAGATTCTGTAGGTCAAAGATTGGGGTCTTCTGCAGGATGGGTAATGGTTGTAATTTATGAGAATGATACAGAGTCTAGTAAAAATGTATCATTATTTGATGGTTTTTCAACAATTGATGGTGTTGTAGATACAGATGTTAATTTTTCTGGTTTTACTACTATACCAACAGGACCTGTAAGAGTTCAATTATTAACTGCAGCTTTAGAAGGAGACAAACCTTTTGTAGGAGATAGTTTTCAAATTAGAAATCAATTAAATAACTACCAGGATATTACTACAGGAGCGAACAACCCTGCAAATAACTTTTTTAACAGTTCTATTTCAAAATATAATAATTTAGATAACAATAGATTACCAAGAAGTACCAATACTTTAGGGTTTGATATTGATCTTTTTACATTAAATAATCCTTCAAATTCTGTAATATCCAATGGTCAAACATCGATAGATGTTAGGTTTACTACTGCACAAGATGCCTATTTCCCATTTTTAAATGCAATGACAGTTGAGATTATTGAACCTAGAGTTCAATTAGTTAAAACTATCGATGATGGTGCAGGAAACGATTTGCAAGGAGCTGATGTTACCTTAGGAAGTGAGTTATATTATGATATAAGCTTTCAAAACGTTGGTACAGATGATGCTACTAACACAATAATAACTGATATATTACCTAAAAATGTAGATTTATTAACTACGACAGCTCCTAATGGACATGTTGCCCCAGACGGAACTAGATTTGATATTGATTTACCACCAGGTGTAACTATTGCTGGTTATGACCCTCCCAGTGCGTTAAATGGTTTTAGAGCAGAATTACGCTTAGCTGTCGATGATAGTTTGGTTGAAGAAAATGGAGCGGAATACCATATAAGAATGCATGTTCAAGTGGTATCTGATTGTAATGAGTTACGAGATGTATGCTCTAATGTAATAGAAAATCAGGCTTTTGCACAATATGAAGGAGTTCAAGGTGGAGTAGTAGTGAATGATGAGCCAAGTTTTGCGGGTATAGATGCCTGTGATTTTGGAGTTGTAGGTTCATCCAATTTTTTAGTTAATGTAGATAATTGTTCGTACGAAAGAGATGTTGTATTATGTGGTCCAGATGTTACACTAACAGCAGGAAGTGGTTTTGAAACGTACGAGTGGTATGATAGTGCTAATAATCTTATAGGAAATACACAATCTATTACTGTTACTCAAGTAGGTACTTACACGGTTGTAAAAACAGCACCTGCATCATCAGGTTGTATTAGTACAGATGAAGTTATAAATGTAATTCCTTTTGGATCGGGTGTCAACCCAGTAACAACTGCTTTAGACAATATTGGAGCATCGTATACGGTTCAAACTTGTCCAAACGACAACTCTCAAGTTGTTGAAATTTATTTATGTGGAGACTCTGATTCTGTTGAACTAGCTACAGGTATCATTGCACCTACAACTGTAAGGTGGCAACAATTAAGTGCAAGCTGTTCACCAGATCCTAATCCAAACTGTCCAACATTAAATAATGCTTGTTGGGAAGATGTTCCTTCTCAAGTAAATGATCCAACAAGAATTTTTACTGATTCAGGGCAATATCGCTTAGAGGTTACTGAACAAGGAGGGTGTTTTGGTAGATTCTATTTCAACATATATAAAGCTAGTGTAACACCAGTTATCACTACCGAAGATATTATTTGTGGTAACCCAGGCAATATAACTATAACTGGAGTTCCATCAAATTATGAATTTGCAATTGTGGGGGCAGGTGATCCTGCACCAGCAGATTCTGCTTATCAACCTTATCCAGGAGGTCAAACTACTTATGTAGAAACAATTACTACTGCTGGAACTTATGATGTTTATATCAGAAATGATCAAACTTCTTGTGTATACTATTATCCTAATTACAATGTAGCAAGTATAGATATTGATGTAGATGTCTCTACGAACGATATTTTATGTTTTGGTGGAACTGGAGAGGTAATTGTTCAAATTAATTCAGCAATACCTGGACCTTACACTTATACTTTATCTGATGGAGCTTCTACAGTGGGAACTTTTGGCCCTACAAGTGACAGAGACCATACATTTAATGTTTCTTCTGGAGGTAACTACACACTAACGGTCACTACTGACGATTGTAGTTTTACAGATAATACCATAACTTTTACAATGCCTGATGAATTGGTATTTAATGTAGTAAAAGAAAAAGATATTGATTGTACGGACGGTGTTATAAACTTAACATCCTCAGGAGGAACTGGAGCAGTATCTTATGCCATTCTATCATATGTTCCTGCAAGTACAGCTACTGACCCTGCGTTTGATTATGGAGATGCAGCTTCTATTCCGGTGACAAATTTTTTCAATTCCTCACCATACACTGTTGCTAGTGGAAGTGAAGGAACATACGAATTTGTAGCTATTGATGAAAACAATTGTGTAGTGTATGCACCAAGTGTAGAGGTATTGTTAGAGCCTGAACTTCAATTTAATGAAAATGTAACACCTGTTTCATGTAGTGGTACTAATGATGGAACTATCAATATTTCAGTTGATGGGTCATCTTTAGGATATACTATTGAATATAGTATAGATGGAGGAACAAATTATAACTTCACGGGTTCATTTACAGGTTTAGCTCCTGGAGATTATACCATAACAATTAGAGCCACAAAAAATGGAAATCAATGTGATTATACTATTTCTCCGGTTAATGTTCCAGCAGCATCAACAATAGATCCAGGTACTGTAAGTTTAACCCAAGATTATACGTGTAACACTTTAGGCCAAATTACCTTTAGTGGTGCTTCAGGTGGAACAGGAACTATATATTACGGAGTTAATGGTAGCTATAGTACTGATTTGATTTATAATAATTTAACTGATGGCGATTATGTATTATCAGTAAGAGATGATAATGGTTGTCCGGTATCTTTAGGAACCATAACTATTGATCCTCTTCCAGTGATACCAGATTTTACTGATTCAGTTACATATAATTGTGATGGTACAGGTAATGTTACTTTAACCCCACCAGCTACACCAGTATTAACCTATGAGTATAGTTTAGATGGGGGTACTACGACTCAGGTATCTAATGTCTTTAGTAATTTACCAGTAGGCGATCATACAATTACAGTATTATCACCACGCGCATGTCCAAGAGACTTTGTTGTAAATATAGCAGCAGGTCAGGAGTTTGGCGGAAGTATTGTAAGTAGTACTAATGTAAGTTGTAATGGTGGAAGTGA
>NZ_JBHTJR010000055.1:0-1680 GCF_042676005.1 Tenacibaculum geojense
AGTCCTTAAACTTTTATATCCCATATAAATACTCAGAAAACCAAAAGACTGAAACTATTGCTCACAACGGTCTCGTATAACCGTCAGTTACGGGATTAAAGTTAATGTTTTTCGGTTTAGCACTGACGTTAGCAATTCCGAGTGGATTCGGACGTAGTCGAATCCGCCGTAATTGCGGTTATACATTGTTGTGCATAGTGTTTTATTCAGCTTTTATTTCATAAGGTTTTTCTGGAAATCCGAATAATATTGCTTTTTGCTCATCTATTTCCTTAATTCCGATTAGTGTTTCTCGTTCGTCATTTTCGAAAATTGATGCGAAATAAGTTCCTTGCAAATTTTCTAATATTAATTTCCGTCCATTTCTATTCATTCTTTTATTCAGTTCTTGGATTACTGGACTATCCAAAATTTTGTTGAATGTTAATGGTATTTTCTCGTTATTCCAGTGTGCTTTGAATTCTAGCTTTTCAATTTTTCTAGATTCAAGTTCCGTTTTGGTTGGTTCAATTCTTTCATAGTCAGTCGCAAATTCAGTATCCTCTGTTTTAGATTCAGTTTCGCTCAAAACCGTGAGAGTTTTTCCCATTCTAAATATTCTTATTCGGTTGTCATTTACGAATTCATATTTTGATTCGGAAAGTTTCTCGCTCCACTCAGTTTGGACTTTTGATAATTCATTTCCGCGTTTTAATTCAAGTTCAAAATGGATAATTTGGTCGTTAGTGAATTCAATAAATTCTGGTCGACAATAGTCGTTTCCTGTTTTAATTTTTAACCAAGTTCCATTCAGATTTTTCATTGATATTAGCGGTTTTTGGACATTATGCACAACGTTCAGTATAAGAAGCGTAGGGCAGGTGATTAGCGATACGTTTCGGATTGGTACTAAGCCAAATATAAATATTTTGCTTTTATCATTTTTCGTAAATTCCAAATTTTATATTTGGTGACTTTATAAAAATATATAGACTTTTAAATTAAGTCTAAACTGCCCTATGTTTTTTATATATTGTTAGGTATTGTTGCTATTTGTTTATAATATTCACTTAAATTTATATGTTTTTCAAGGTCTATTTCAATAGTTTTCAATTTAAATTCATTTGATAATATGTCAATTGTATTTTTGTATAAATCTTTCTGTTTTGTCAAATTTAGTAACATATTCTCCGATGTTAATCCTACTTTCTTTGCGTGTATCACTAAACCGCTCAGTTCACTATTTAAAGCAAACTCAATATTTACCAATTTCAAATACCAAACATTATCTATCTCAATTTTTAATTCAGATAAAACCTCTTTGATTAGAGTAAGGTGTTTTGGTATTCTCGGAAATTTTTGTAAAATAATATTTAAAGAATCTTTATTTATTTCTTTTTTTAATAATTTTATAATCACTTCATCACTAACAATTTCACCTGAATCAAGTTGTTTTTTTAATAGATTTCCTAATTCAGAATCTGAATTTAATTCTGCTCGAATAATTGTATTTAATGAAATTATTCTTGAATTATTATTCTCTTTCAATTCTTGGCTAAAAGAATCAATACCTAAATAAGGGTCTGCGAATACTATCTGAATTTTTCTATTCATTTTTTCTAATAATACCTAACGGTTTCGTATAACCGTCATTTACGGGTTAAATTAGCGATTATTTTGGGATTAAACACTAGCCTTAGC
>NZ_JBHTJR010000056.1:0-1297 GCF_042676005.1 Tenacibaculum geojense
GTACGGTAAGTCCAACTACAGAAGGAGTTGATGGCGATTTCTACATTGATACGGATGATAATTTAATCTATGGACCTAAAACAGGTGGTGCTTGGGGATCAGGAACCAGTTTAGTTGGCGCAGCAGGTGCTGATGGAGCAGATGGAAGAACAGTTTTAAGTGGTACGATAAGTCCAACTACAGAAGGTGTAGATGGTGATTTCTACATTGATACGGATGATAATTTAATCTACGGACCTAAAACAGGTGGCGCATGGGGATCAGGAACCAGTTTAGTTGGCGCAGCAGGTGCTGATGGAGCAGATGGAAGAACAGTTTTAAGTGGTACGTTGAGTCCAACTACAGAAGGAGTTGACGGTGATTTCTACATTGATACAGATGATAATTTAATCTATGGACCTAAGACAGGTGGCGCATGGGGATCAGGAACCAGTTTAGTTGGAGCAGCAGGTGCTGATGGATCAGATGGAAGAACAGTTTTAAGTGGTACAGTAAGTCCAACCACAGAAGGCGTTGATGGAGATTTCTACATTGATACGGATGACAATTTAATCTACGGACCTAAAACAGGTGGCGCATGGGGATCAGGAACCAGTTTAGTTGGCGCAGCAGGTGCTGATGGATCAGATGGAAGAACAGTTTTAAGTGGTACGGTAAGTCCAACTACAGAAGGCGTTGATGGTGATTTCTACATTGATACGGATGATAATTTAATCTATGGACCTAAAACAGGTGGTGCATGGGGATCAGGAACCAGTTTAGTTGGCGCAGCAGGTGCTGATGGAGCAGATGGAAGAACAGTTTTAAGTGGTACGTTGAGTCCAACTACAGAAGGAGTTGACGGAGATTTCTACATTGATACGGATGACAATTTAATCTATGGACCTAAAACAGGTGGCGCTTGGGGATCAGGAACCAGTTTAGTTGGCGCAGCAGGTGCCGATGGGGCTGATGGAAGAACAGTTTTGAGTGGTACAGTAAGTCCAACCACAGAAGGCGTTGATGGCGATTTCTACATTGATACGGATGATAATTTAATCTACGGACCTAAAACAGGTGGTGCTTGGGGATCAGGAACCAGTTTAGTTGGCGCAGCAGGTGCTGATGGATCAGATGGAAGAACAGTTTTAAGTGGTACGTTGAGTCCAACTACAGAAGGAGTTGACGGAGATTTCTACATTGATACGGATGATAATTTAATCTATGGACCTAAAACAGGTGGTGCTTGGGGATCAGGAACCAGTTTAGTTGGCGCAGCGGGAGCTGATGGAGCAGATGGAAGAACAGTTTTGAGTGG
>NZ_JBHTJR010000057.1:0-159974 GCF_042676005.1 Tenacibaculum geojense
TAGCGCCGATGGTACTGCCACTGGTGGGAGAGTAGGTCATCGCCTTTCTTTTTAATCGAAACCTCATACAAAATGTATGAGGTTTTTTTTGTTATTTATTTTTTTACATAAGTACAGCTATTCCCTCCCCTGAATCTTTATAAAGGTCAATACTAAGCTATATTAGTATCATAGACCTAGGTTTACGGATACTACCTATTATCACTGGTTATAAACTAAATGCAAATCACTAACTGGTTATACTTTAATGCTATATGTATTGAGTTTTAGTTATCTTATTAATAATTATTTAGGTTAATTTTTATTATATATTGATTTTACATAGCATTTTTTTAATGTTTTGTACGTAGTTTTTTCATATTCATTTTTTAATTTTAGTACTATGTATTTTAAATTGTTATAAATGAATATCTTACATGCTAGTTTTGAATGTTATCCTGTTGCAAAAGTAGGTGGTTTAGCTGATGTAGTGGGTACGTTACCTTCTTATCAAAATACATTAGAAGTTAATTCAACAGTAATAATGCCATATTATGATAATGGCTTTGATACAGAAATATTTGATATCATTTTTAAAGGTTCTATTAAATTAGATACTAGCATTCATGAATATATAATTTATAGTACTCATATTAATAAGACTAGGATATTATGCTGCTATGTGAAAGGTTTGTTAGATACTTCTAAAGTTTATGGTTATGAGTATGATTTATACCGTTATTTGATTTTTCAGTTAGTTGTTTTAGATTTTATTTTAAATAATAATGATTTTGATGTTATACACTGTCATGATCATCATACTGCATTAATTCCTTTTCTAATTAATAACTCTTATGCATATAGTTCTTTAAATAAGGTATCAACAGTTTTAACGATACACAATGCTCAATATCAAGGTCAGTTTTCTCATGATTTCATTAAACTTTTACCAGAATTTGATTTTACTAAAGTTGGATTGTTAGATTGGTACGGAAATGTTAACCCTTTAGCTGCTGGAATAAAATGCGCAAACGCTGTAACCACTGTTTCTCCATCCTATATGTCTGAATTAATTAATGAAGCAAATGGATTAGAAGGGTTATTACAATCTGAATCATATAAATGTAAGGGAATTTTAAATGGGATTGATGTTGATTTTTGGAATCCATCAACTGACAGTATGATTTTCAAAAACTATAAAGTATCTAATGTCATATCTGGAAAAAAAGGAAATAAAAAAGAAGTTTGTGCTAAATATGGTTTAGATGTAAGTAAACCTTTATTTGGTTTTATTGGTAGGCTAGTAGGAGAGAAGGCAGCAGATCTTTTGCCTGAAGCTATTAGAACTATATTATCTTCTAATTTAAATATTAATTTTCTTGTATTAGGTTCGGGTCAAGAATCAATAGAAAATGATTTGATAGCGCTTAAAAATGAATTCCCTCATAATTTCAATACACATATTGGATATGATGAGAAATTATCTCATTGGGTATATGCAGCTTCTGATTTTTTATTAATGCCTTCAAGAGTGGAACCATGCGGATTAAATCAAATGTATTCATTAAGGTATGGAACAATTCCTATAGTCAGGAGAACAGGAGGATTAAAAGATACAGTTATTGATATTGGTGATGGTGGTTTTGGAATTTGTCACGATAAGGCTTCCGTATGGGATATTGAATACTCTGTTAATAGAGCTTTAGCATTGTATGAGAATAAAGAATTATACAGAAAAATTCAAAAAGAAATAATGAAAATTGATCACTCTTGGACAAAATCTGCTCAAGAATATATTAACCTGTATAAATCTATAACTACATCATGATTAACAAAAAAGTGTTAGCCATTATTTTAGGTGGTGGGCAAGGTACTCGATTATCACCACTAACAGACAAACGTTCTAAACCTGCAGTTTCTATAGCTGGCAAATACAGATTGGTAGATATACCAATATCAAACTGTATTCATTCAGATATTACAAGAATGTTTGTTCTTACCCAATTTAATTCAGCATCATTAAACAGGCACATTAAAAATACTTACACTTTTAATACTTTTAGTGAAGCTTTTGTAGATGTAATGGCTGCTGAGCAAACTCCTGAAAATAAAACTTGGTTTCAGGGTACTGCTGATGCTGTAAGACAATCGATGCACCATATTTTAAACCATGAGTTTGATTATGCTTTGATTCTTTCTGGTGATCAATTATATCAAATGAATTTTAATGAAATGCTAGAGCAGCATATTCATAAACAGGCCGACATATCCATAGCTACCTTACCTGTTGATAAGAAGGATGCAACATCTTTTGGTATTTTAAAAACAGATAATAATAGCTTTATCAATTCATTTATAGAAAAGCCATCATCTTCAGAATTAACAGGATGGGAATCTAAAGTAGATGAAGAAATGAATACCCAAGGAAAAATTTATTTAGCATCTATGGGGATTTATATTTTTAATAGAGCGTTGTTACAGCAAATAATGTCTGACGATAGTACCAATGATTTTGGAAAAGAAATTATACCACAGTCAATTCATGACAATAAAGTATTAGCTTATCAATACAAAGGTTATTGGACAGATATCGGTACTATAGCGTCTTTTTATGATGCGAATATTGGCTTAACAGACGATGTTCCAGAATTTAATTTATTTAATTCATCAACTAATATTTTAACGAGACCCCGAATTTTACCGCCATCAAAACTTAATAATACAATAGTTTCAAAAAGTATGATTGCTGATGGTTGTATAATAAGTGCTAATAAAATAGAAAAATCAGTAATAGGAATTAGATCTAGAATAGGAAATAACTCTCATATTAAAAATACTTATATAATTGGAGCAAATGTTTATCAAGATATTGATGAGATAGAAAATGATAAGCAAAATAATATTCCACCTATCGGAATTGGTGACAATAGTACAGTAGAAAATGCAATTATAGATAAAGATGCCCGAATTGGAAATAATGTAATCATTAAAGGAGGTAATCATTTAAATGATGTTAATGAAGAAGCATATGTAGTAAAAGATGGAATTATTGTTATTAAAAGAAGAGCAATTATTCCTGATGGATTTGTGATTAACTAAGCCTATGCAAAAAGTTATAATACATAGTTTATTTACAGATTTTGATATTAATTTATTTAAAGCAGGAAAGCATTATAAATTGTATGAAAAATTAGGTGCGCATATTATTACCCTTAATGGACAAGAAGGAACTTACTTTGCTGTTTGGGCACCATCTGCTACCAAGGTTTCTGTAATAGGTGATTTTAATTTTTGGAAAGACCACGAGCACTCACTTAATGTTAGATGGGATAGCTCTGGAATTTGGGAAGGTTTTATACCCAATGTAGGTAAAGGAAATTTGTATAAATACAAAATTCACACATCACAAGAAGGTATTGTTACAGAGAAAGCAGATCCTTTTGCAAGAAGATGTGAACACCCTCCAAAAACAGCATCTGTAGTTTGGGAAGATAATTATAAGTGGAGTGATGCTATTTGGATGAAAAGTAGATTTCAAAAAAATCAATTAAACGCACCATTTTCTGTTTATGAAGTGCATTTAGCTTCATGGAAGAAAAAGTTTGATGATCATAATAGATCACTATCCTATATAGAATTAGCAGATGAACTAGTGTCTTATGTAAAAGAAATGCAATTTACACACGTTGAGCTAATGCCTATTATGGAACATCCTTATGATCCGTCTTGGGGCTATCAAATTACAGGATATTTTGCTCCAACATCAAGGTTTGGTTATCCAGAAGATTTTAAATATTTAATAGATGCTTTTCATCAAAATGATATAGGTGTAATTCTAGACTGGGTACCCTCACATTTTCCTAGTGATCACCATGGATTAGCTTTATTTGATGGTTCTCATTTATATGAACATCCAAATCCTAAAAAAGGCTATCATCCAGATTGGAAAAGTTTAATTTTTAATTACGGAAGAAACGAAGTTAAAAGCTTTTTAATTAGTAATGCAATTTATTGGTTAGATCAGTATCATGTAGATGGATTACGAGTAGATGCCGTAGCTTCTATGTTATATTTAGATTATTCTCGAAATGAAAATGAATGGGAGCCTAACATATTTGGTAATAACATTTACTTAGAAGCTAGAGATTTTCTTAAAGAATGTAATGAAGCTATCTACCAAAATTTCCCTGATGTTCAAACCATAGCGGAAGAATCTACAGCTTATCCAAAAGTTTCAAAACCTACATACTTAGACGGTTTAGGTTTTGGTATGAAGTGGATGATGGGGTGGATGCATGACACGCTTCATTATTTTAAAAAAGAACCCATTTATAGAAAACACCATCAAAACGATATTACTTTTAGCTTAAATTATGCATTTACAGAAAACTTCATGCTTCCTTTATCACATGATGAAGTAGTTCATGGTAAAGGAAGTATTGTAGGAAGAATGCCAGGTGATGAATGGCAAAAGTTTGCAAATTTACGGTTACTTTACACTTATATGTTTACCCATCCAGGAACAAAGCTTTTATTTATGGGAGCCGAATTTGGGCAACACGCAGAATGGAATTTCCAACAAAGTTTAGATTGGTATATTTTGCAGTATGATGTACATATTGGAGTTAAAAAATTAGTAAAAGATCTTAATATCTTATACAGAAAGTTTCCTGCTCTTTATCAAAAACAATTTTCAAATGAAGGCTTTGAGTGGATTAGTTATTCAGATACTCAAAATTCAGTAATCAGTTATATCAGAAAAGGAAATAACCATGAAGATAACCTTGTAATAGTAGCTAACATGACACCCATTCCAAGAGAAAATTATACCATTGGATTAATGAATCAAGGTAGCTTACAGCAAATTTTTAATAGCGATTATAAGAAGTATGGAGGTAGTGGAATATCAAACAAAAAAAATATTTCTATAACACAAAAAGCATGGAATGAAAAGCCTTTTTCTGCAACCATTAATTTACCACCGTTAGCAGCGGTGATATTTAAAATAGAAAAGCAATAATACTAGTATAACCTTAAAATGAAGTAGTATGATTATTAATACAGAATTAGAGTACAAAGGAAACTTGTTTCCAGGTAAAGTACGATCGTTTTCTCAAGATGTAGATAAAATATATTTTCATACAGAAAATGGAGTAATACTACAAATAACTATTTTGCGTGGCAGTGTAATAAGATTTAGGTATGCTACCGATAATAATTTTGAGAAAGATTTCTCATATGCTATAAGTAAAGATGGCGCTAGAGGATATAGCATGTTAGAAGTTGAAGAAGAAATTAAATCGTATAAAATTATTACAAGAAGGTTAACCATTCAGGTTGATAAAGCCGATTTAAAAACTACCATTTTTGATAAAGAAGGAAATGTAATTTGTAAAGACGATTGGGGTTTTCATTGGGAGCAAAGTTATGAGTATGGAGGTAACATTGTTAAAATGAGCAAAGCTGCTCCACAAGGAGAATGTTATTATGGTTTAGGTGATAAACCAATGCACTTAAATTTAAAAGGAAAACGTTTAGAAAACTGGGCAACCGATCAGTACGCGTATGGAAAAGATCAAGACCCGCTCTATAAAAGCATCCCTTTTTATATAGGTATGCATGAAGAGAGAGCCTACGGAATATTTTTTGATAATACTTTTAAAACCTATTTTGATTTTTGTCATGAACGAAGAAACGTAACCAGTTTTTGGGCACAAGGAGGAGAAATGAATTATTATTTTTTCTATGGTCCAGATATGCAAGAAGTTGTAACCCGTTATACAGATTTAACAGGTAAGCCAGAACTACCACCATTATGGGCGTTAGGATATCATCAGTGTAAATGGAGTTATTATCCAGAATCAAAAGTAAAAGAAGTAGCCCAAAAATTTAGAGAATTACAAATTCCGTGTGATGCTATTTATTTAGATATTGATTACATGGATGGCTTTCGATGTTTTACTTGGAATAAAGAATATTTCCCTGACCCAAAAAGAATGGTATCAGAATTAGCACAAGACGGATTTAAAACAATTGCTATTATAGATCCTGGAATTAAAATTGATGATAATTACTGGGTATATAAAGAAGCGATGGAAAATGATTATTTCTGTAAACGTGCAGATGGTCCTTATATGCGAGGAAAGGTATGGCCTGGAGAATGTTTTTTTCCAGATTTCACAAATCCAGATGTAAGAGAATGGTGGTCAGGTTTGTTTAAAGAACTTATTGATGAAATAGGGGTAAAAGGTGTTTGGAATGATATGAATGAGCCTGCAGTGATGGAAGTACCAAGCAAAACGTTTCCTAATGATGTAAGACATAATTATGACGGTCATAATTGTAGCCACCGAAAAGCTCATAATATTTATGGAACTCAAATGGCACGTGCCACTTATGAAGGAGTAAAAAAATATGCGTATCCTAAAAGACCATTTATTATAACACGTTCTGCTTATTCAGGAGCTCAACGTTTTAGTTGTTCTTGGACAGGAGATAATATTGCAACTTGGGAGCATTTATGGATAGCAAACATTCAAGCACAACGTATGAGTATGAGTGGTATGTCTTTTATAGGAAGTGATATCGGAGGTTTTGCAGAACATCCTACAGGAGAATTATATGCTAGGTGGATTCAATTAGGTGTATTTCATCCATTTTGTAGAACTCATTCCTCTGGTGACCACGGAAATCAAGAACCATGGACATTTGGTGAAGAAGTAATTAATGTAACTAGAAAATATGTAGAGTTACGTTATCAATTATTACCCTATTTATACACCATGTTTTGGGAATATGCAGCATATGGCGTACCCATGCTAAAATCGTTGGTACTATATGATCAATATGATTTGCAAACACATTATAGAACAGACGAATTTATTTTCGGAAATCAAATTTTGGTATGTCCTGTTCAAGAACCAAACTCAAAAGGGAGAAGAATGTATATACCCAAAGGGCATTGGTACAATTACTGGACAAGAGAATATGTTACAGGAGGTTTAGAAAAATGGGTAGATGCCGATATTGATATCATACCTATGTTTGTAAAAGAAGGCGCAATTATTCCTAAATACCCTGTACAGCAGTATGTAGGTGAAAAAAGAATAGAGCAACTTCAATTAGAAGTTTATTTTAAATTAGGCGCAAAAGAAGTTTCAAAAGTATATGAAGATGCACATGACGGATATGATTATGCTAAAGGAAGATACAGTTTACGTACCTATACTTTTACAGGAAAAGATAATGAGGTTATTTTACAACAGCACAAAGACGGAACATTTGTTACCGAATACAGTAGTATTAAATTAGAATTTGTAGGATTACCATTTACTATTAAAGAAGTTGAAATAGATAACGTAGTGGTAGATTTTAATTCGTTAGAAATTGATTTAGTACAACAAACAATTGTTGTTCCTAAAGATTTTACAGAAATACATATTATTGGATAAATTATAACAATTTTAGGTTTTAATCAGCTGCTATAAGGCTAAAATCAACTAATTTTGACAAAAATTAGAAAATGAATAAAGCAATCTATATAGCAGCTAGTGGTGCAGATTCAGGTAAGTCGATGTTAAGTTTAGGTTTGATGCAATTATTGTTGCGAAACAAACCAAAAGTTGGATATTTTAGACCAATTATTGACAATCCTGTTAACGGTAAAAGAGACAATCATGTAAATACAATTTTAAATTATTTTGATTTAAAATGTAATTATGAAGATACCTATGCCTTTACAAGATCTGAATTAATTGATTTATTAAATAAGAATCAAGAAGATCAAGTAATCGACTTAATACTTGAAAAGTATAAAAAGTTAGAAGAAAAACACGATTTTGTAATTGTTGAAGGAACAGATTTCTCTGATCATGGTGCAATTATAGAAATGGACCTAAATGTATTGATTGCAAAAAATTTAGGTATTCCAGTTATAATAGTTTCTGGAGGTGTAAATAAAACGTTAGAAGATTTTATTCAAGGTTTACGTTTAACATACGATTCTTTTAATAATAAAGAGGTAGAGGTAATAGCTGTTATAGCAAATAAAGTTGAGGAACAAAATGTTCCTGTAATTATAGAAGGGATAGGTGAAAATTTACCGCAATCATTACTAATTAATGCCATTCCAATTAATTCAAAACTTAATAATCCAACCATACAAGAAATAGCTTCAGCACTTGACGCAGAGGTTTTGTTTGGTGAAAAATTTTTAAATGCAACCACAGGAGAAATTAAAGTAGGAGCTATGCAATTAGCTCATTTTTTACCACATTTAACAGATGAGTGTGTTGTAATTACGCCTTCAGATAGGTCAGATATTTTATTAGGAACACTTCAGGCAAATATATCTTCAGAGTATCCAACAATTTCTGGAATTATTTTAACAGGAGATATTACTTTAAGTGAAGCTGTTATTCGATTAATTAAAGGATTAGAAAAAGTTGTTCCGATTTTAAAAGTAAAAGGAGGAACATTCGGAATAGCCTCTAAACTTAGTGCAGTTCGATCTCATATTTATGCAGAAAATAAAAGTAAGATAAAACTATCAATAAACACTTTTGAAAAATATGTTGATATAGATGCTCTTTCTGATAAGTTAATTACCTACAAAGGAAGTAATGTGTTAACTTCAAGAATGTTTCAATATAATTTATTAAAAAAAGCAAAATTATCTAGAAAACATATAGTATTACCAGAAGGAAGTGATGATAGAATTTTAACAGCTGCATCTCAATTACAAAAGTTAGATATTGTTGATTTAACCATATTAGGAAAAATAGATGCAGTAAAAGATGCTATCAAACGTTTAAATCTTTCTTTTGATTTTGAAAAAACACAAATTATAAATCCAAGCACATCCAGTTATTTTGAAGATTTTTCTAATACTTTGTTTGAGTTACGTAAACACAAAGGATTAAGTCCTGCTATGGCAGAAGACTTAATGGCTGATGTTTCTTATTTCGGAACCATGATGGTTTATAAAGGATTAGCAGATGGAATGGTTTCTGGAGCGGCACATACTACGCAGCATACTATTAAACCAGCACTTCAGTTTATAAAAACTAAACCAGGTTTTTCTGTAGTATCGTCTATTTTCTTTATGTGTTTAGAAGATAGAGTATCTGTTTTTGGAGATTGTGCGATTAATCCAAACCCTACTTCAGAAGAGTTAGCAGAAATAGCAATAGCATCTGCAGATTCTAGTATTGCTTTTGGAATAGAACCTAAAATAGCAATGCTTTCTTATTCGTCAGGAAGCTCAGGTAAAGGAGAAGATGTAGATACTGTAAGAAAAGCAACCGAAATAGTAAAGTTGAAAAGACCAGATTTAAAAATAGAAGGACCTATTCAATATGATGCGGCGGTTGATCCAACAGTAGGAAAGAAAAAATTACCAAATTCAGAAGTAGCAGGTCAGGCAAGTGTACTTATTTTTCCAGATTTAAATACAGGAAATAATACATATAAAGCAGTACAAAGAGAAACAGGAGCTTTAGCAATTGGGCCAATGTTACAAGGATTAAAAAAGCCAGTTAATGATTTAAGTAGAGGTTGTACCGTAGATGATATTTACAACACTATTATTTTAACAGCAATTCAAGCTCAAAATCCCTAAAAAAATATACCATGAAAGTACTAGTAATAAACTCAGGTAGTTCATCAATAAAGTACCAATTATTTCAAATGCCAGAAGAACAAGTAGTTTGTGCTGGTTTAATAGAAAGAATTGGTTTAGAAACAGGGGCAATTCATTATCATTCAGATAATGTATCAATAAAAGATGAGCAAGGGGTTGAAAATCATAGAGTAGGTTTAGAAAAGGTCGTTAATTTATTATTAGATGAAAAAAACGGTGTTATAAAATCTACCGATGAAATTGAAATTGTTGGGCATAGAGTTGTTCATGGCGGACGATTTTTTAAACAAACTACAGAAGTTTCTAATGAAGTAAAAACAGCTATAGATCAATTGTTTTCTTTAGCACCACAACACAATCCTGCTAATTTAGAAGGAATAAAAGTTGCTGAAACTATTTTTACAAAGGCAAAACAAGTTGCTGTTTTTGATACAGCTTTTCATCAAACTATACCAGCCAAAGCATATACATATGCAATTCCAACTAAATTTTTAAACAACAATGATATTCGTATGTATGGGTTTCATGGTACAAGTCATAAATACGTGTCGGAAAAAGCAAATGAATATTTAGGAAAACAAAACACAAAGTTAATTACTATTCATTTAGGAAATGGTTGTAGTATAACTGCTGTTGAAAATGGTAAAAGTATAGATCATAGTTTAGGGTTTGGTCCCGTAACAGGTCTAGTTATGGGGACTAGATGTGGTGATATAGATCATACATTAATTTTTTATTTAGTAAATAATTTAGGCTATGATATTGATGAGGTAAATGCGTTATTACAAAAAGAAAGCGGAATGTTAGGGTTAACAGGATTTAGTGATTTGCGTGATATTGAAGCAGAGGCAGCTAAAGGAAATAAAACATGTATGCTTGCTTTAGATATTAATGCCTACCGTGTAAAAAAATATATAGGAAGCTATATTGCTGCAATGAATGGAGTAGATGCTATTGTTTTTACTGCTGGTATTGGTGAAAATTCTTTTTTAATTAGAGAAAAGGTTTGTAGTAATTTATCTTTCATGGGTATTGAGTTAGATACAGAGAAAAATAATATTAGAGCTAAAAGTTTAAAAGAAATTCACACAGAAAACTCTAAGGTTAAAGTTTTAGTAATTCCTACCAATGAAGAGTTAGAAATAGCAAAACAATCATTTTATTTGATTTAAGTAAATGAATTATCAATTTTCCTATTTAATAAATTTTCAATATTTGGGGTTTCGTTTACACGGATGGCAAAAACAACCGAATTTAAAAACAGTTCATTTTTTTGTAGATAAAACCATGAAGTTTGTTTGTAAAGGTATTCGATTTAAAACTGTTGGTGTAGGAAGAACAGACGCTAAAGTATCATCTACCGATTATTATTTTCAGTTATTTATTGATGAAAAGTTAGATGAAGATTTTTTTGTGAAAGATTTTAATATAAATTCTCCTTCAGATATCAGAGTTTTATCAGCCCAAAGAATATCAGATGAAAGCTTTAATATTATTCAGCATCCAAAAACTAAAGAGTACAGATATTATTTTTCTTTTGGTCAAAAAAACCATCCATACTGCGCTGCCATGTTAACAGGATATTTAGATGACTTAGATATTGAAACCATGAAAATCGGCGCTTTGTTATTTGAAGGTTTCCATAATTTTAAAAGGTATTGTACCAAACCATCAGCAGAAACAAAAGTGGAACGCACTATTGAAGTTTGTAAAATTGAGGAAAATACGACTTTAACCGCTTCTTTTTTTCCTAAAAAAAGTTATGTATTAATTATTAAAGGTGAGGGTTTTTTAAGAAACCAAATTCGATTAATAATGGGAGCTTTGGCTGAATTAGGAAAAGGAAATTATGATTTACAGTTTATAAAAGACAGTTTAAACCCAGAAACAGACATTGATTTTCTAAAAACTATTGCGCCTGCCTCTGGCTTACACTTACATAAAGTAGATTTTAAATAGGTGTTTGAAAGCATAAAATACTATTGATATCGTATAAGGTGATACAAATATTAAAAGATCAGTAAATAAAAAACCTGTCATATTATTAATGACAGGTTTTAATTTATGATAAGAATATCAATCTATTCCTTAATTAAACTTCTAGAAATTACAATTTTTTGAATTTCTGAAGTTCCTTCGTAAATCTGAGTAATTTTTGCATCACGCATTAAACGTTCAACATGGTATTCTTTAACAAAACCATTTCCACCATGAATTTGAACAGCTTCAACAGTTTGCTCCATTGCTACTTTAGAAGCATATAATTTAGCCATAGCACCAGATCTGTCATAATTTCTACCAGCATCTTTATCACAAGCAGCTTCCATAACTAAATGACGAGCAGCAGCAATTTCTGTATACATATCCGCTAATTTAAAAGCAATAGCTTGGTGGTTACAAATTTCTGTACCAAAAGCTTTACGTTCTTTAGAGTATTTTAAAGCTAATTCATAAGCACCAGATGCAATACCTAAAGCTTGCGCAGCAATACCAATACGACCACCAGATAATGTTTTCATGGCAAATTTAAAACCAAATCCATCTTCACCAATTCTATTTTCTTTAGGTACTTTAACATCGTTAAATTGAAGTGTGTGCGTATCCGAACCACGAATACCTAATTTATCTTCTTTAGGTCCAATATGGAAACCTTCCATACCTTTTTCAACAATAAAAGCGTTAATTCCTCTATGACCTTTATCTCTGTCAGTTTGAGCAATTACTAAATACACATCAGAACGACCACCGTTTGTAATCCAGTTTTTAGTTCCGTTTAATAAATAATAATCTCCTTTATCTTCAGCAGTAGTTGCTTGAGAAGTTGCATCAGAACCCGCTTCAGGTTCACTTAAACAAAAAGCACCTATTTGTTCACCAGTGGCTAATTTAGTTAAGTATTTTTGTTTTTGCTCTTCTGTACCGTAAGCTTCTAAACCGTAACAAACCAATGAGTTGTTTACAGAAACCATTACAGAAGCAGATGCATCTATTTTAGATAATTCTTCCATAATTAACACGTAAGAAATAGTATCCATACCACTTCCTCCGTATTTTGGATCAACCATGATTCCCATAAAACCTTGTTCTCCCATTTTTCTAACAAGTTCATCAGGAAATTGTTGTTTATCGTCTCTTTCTATAACTCCAGGTAATAACTCTCTTTGAGCAAAATCACGGGCAGCATCACGAATAGCAATTTGTTCCTCTGTAAGATTAAAATCCATTATATTTCGTTGTTAAATTCTTAAAAATTTGAGTTCAAAGATACTTTTTTAATAGCAGATTTTCAATAGAGTTTTACTAATTTTACTAAATGCAAAATGATTGTTTTTATGTTATAGGACTAATGTCTGGTACTTCTTTAGATGGCATTGATTTAGTTTATGTTTCTTTTGATAAAAAAAACTACCAAAATTTTAAGATACTTGCAGCGAAAACGTATGAGTACAATAGTTTTTGGCAATCCAAACTAGCCAATGCAATTAACTCATTACCAGCAGATGTTAAAGTATTAGATGTAAGTTATGGAAGATATTTGGCTGAGGTTATTAATGTATTTACAGATGAATTTTCAATACAAAACTTAGATTTTATAGCTTCACATGGTCATACTGTTTTTCATCAACCAGATAAAGGAATAACTTTACAAATTGGTAACGGACAAACACTGGCCAACATAACCCAACAGCAAGTTATATGTGATTTTAGATCTCAAGATGTTGCTTTGGGCGGACAAGGTGCTCCTTTAGTTCCCATTGGAGATGAGTTGCTTTTTAAAAATTATGATTATTGCATTAATTTAGGTGGATTTGCTAACATATCATATAAATTTAATGATAACCGAGTTGCCTTTGATGTATGTCCGGTGAATATTGTTTTAAATCATTACGCACAAAAACTTGGAAAGCCTTATGATAAAAATGGAGATATTGCTGCTAACAATTCAGTTAATACTTCATTATTAAAAGCATTAAATTCATTACCATTTTATACCAAACTACCTCCAAAATCATTAGGGTTAGAGTGGGTAAAAGAAACGGTTTTTCCGTTAATAAATCGTTTAGAAAGCAGCCCAGAGAAAGTTATAGCTACGTTTTCTCAACATGTTGCTCAACAGTTAGCAACAGTTGTTAGGCCAAAAACATCTATTTTAGTAACAGGAGGGGGCGCATTTAATAGTTATTTAATTCAAGAACTATCCAATAACATTCAAACTAAAATTAACTTACCATCACAGGAATTAATCAATTTTAAAGAAGCTTTAATTTTTGCGTTTTTAGGAGTACTCAGATTTAACAATGAGGTAAATTGTTTGAAATCTGTAACCGGAGCCCAAAAAAATCATTCATCAGGTGAAATTTTTAACGCAGTTTAAGTACAAAAAATACTTTTTTAACTTAAGTTTGTAACTCTTACTAGAATAATATTTTTAATAATTAAATAAAATAATAATGACACAACTTTAGCTTACATGATGTAGATAAATTGGTTTGAAAAAGAGCAACGTAGGTCAATATTATATAAAATATCATGAAAGAATTATTAAAACAATACGAAAACAAACAAGCAGAAATTATATTTAACTGGAAAGACTCTGAAACAGAAGCAGAAGGCTGGACAGTAATAAACTCATTACGAGGAGGAGCCGCTGGTGGTGGAACTCGTATGCGAAAAGGATTAGATGTAAACGAAGTATTATCATTAGCAAAAACAATGGAAGTAAAGTTTACAGTATCAGGTCCTGCAATTGGAGGAGCAAAATCTGGAATAAACTTTGATCCTCAAGATCCACGTAAAAGAGGCGTTTTAGAGCGCTGGTATAAAGCCGTAGCACCGTTGTTAAAAAGTTACTACGGTACAGGTGGTGATTTAAATGTAGATGAAATTCATGAAGTAATTCCTATTACTGAAGACAGTGGTGTTTGGCATCCGCAAGAAGGTGTTTTTAATGGACATTTTAAACCAACAGAAGCTGATAAAATTAATAGAATAGGACAATTACGTCATGGAGTAATTAAGGTAATTGAAAATGAAGATTTCTCACCATCATTAACCAAAAAATACACAGTAGCCGATATGATTACGGGGTATGGTGTTGCAGAAGCAGTTCGTCATTACTACGATATTTATGGAGGTTCTGTAGTAGGTAAAAGAGCCGTTGTTCAAGGTTTTGGGAACGTTGGGTCTGCAGCAGCTTATTATTTAGCTCAAATGGGAGCAAAGGTTGTGGGAATTATCGACAGAGTTGGAGGAGTTATTAATGAAGATGGTTTTTCTTTTGAAGAAATTAAAGAATTGTTTTTACAAAAGGATGGTAACACTTTAGTTTCAGAAAAAATGATTCCTTTTGAAGAAATGAATGAGAAGGTTTGGAATTTATCATGTGAGATATTTGCACCATGTGCGGCATCTCGTTTAATTACGCAAGATCAAATTAATCAAATGATTGGAACTGGTTTAGAGGTAATTTCTTGTGGAGCCAATGTGCCATTTGCGGATAAAGAAATCTTCTTTGGTCCAATTATGGAAGACACAGATAAAAAAGTGAGTTTAATTCCAGACTTTATTTCTAATTGTGGTATGGCAAGAGTTTTTGCATATTTCATGGAAAGAAGAGTTGAAATGACAGACGAGGCTATTTTTGAAGATACCTCAAACACTATAAAAAAAGCATTACAAAATACTTTTGCTAAAAGTGGTTCAAAGACCAGAATTAGTGAAACAGCTTTTGAAATAGCTTTAAAACAATTAATCTAAAATAAACAAACTAATAATCATGTTTAAAAATTTCTTAGGGAATAGCCCAAAATGGTTTAAAATGACCATGATTGGTTTTCTGATATTCAATATTTTTTCGTTTTTCGTTTTAGGAAAAACTATCACTTCTTGGCTATTTATAGCTGAGTTTATTTTTACTTTAGCAATGGCTTTAAAATGTTATCCGTTACAATCGGGTGGTTTATTAGCTATTCAAGCTTTAGTTTTAGGCTTAACTACACCAAAAAATGCGTATCATGAAGTTAGTCAAAACCTAGAGGTTATTCTTCTTTTAGTTTTCATGGTAGCTGGTATTTATTTTATGAAACCTTTATTAATGTTTATTTTTAGTAAAGTATTTACCAAAATTAGATCGAAATTAGTGCTATCATTATTGTTTGTGTTCTTATCAGCAGTATTATCTGCTTTTTTAGACGCTTTAACAGTAACAGCAGTGTTAATAAGTGTGGCAGTTGGTTTTTATGGTGTTTACCACAAAATTCATTCGAGTGCTGCAGCCGATTATGATGATGATGGCGTGTTAGACAGAAAAGAACTAAGTGGAGAAACTTTAGAGCAATTTAGAAGTTTTTTACGTAGTTTAATTATGCACGGTGTAGTGGGTACAGCTTTAGGTGGTGTATGTACATTAGTTGGTGAACCTCAAAACTTATTAATTGGTGAAAGAATGGGATGGGACTTTATTCAGTTCTTCCTAAAAATGGCACCAATTACTGTTCCAGTTTTATTTGCAGGTATGGCTACTACAGTGGTATTAGAGTTAACAGGATGGTTTGGTTTTGGTGAAAAACTACCAAAGGTTGCGGCAGAAATCATAGAAAATTATACGATAGAAGAAGATAATAAGAGAACGGAGGAAGAGAAGTATGGTTTAATAGTTCAAGGGATAGCTGCCGTTTTATTGATTTTTGGATTAGCTTTACACATTGCTCCAGTTGGTTTTATTGGTTTAGCATTAATTATTTTTCAAACAGCATTTATGGGAATTATTGATGAGCACCAATTAGGGCATGCTTTTGAAGAAGCGCTTCCTTTTACAGGATTATTAGTAGTGTTTTTTGTAATTGTAGCAATGATTCACGATCAACATTTATTTAGTCCTATTATTCACTGGGCTTTAGAACAAGATCCAAGTTCGCAACCTGGGCTATTTTATGTAGCAAACGGAGTTTTATCAGCAATAAGTGATAATGTATTTGTAGCGACAGTATATATTGGAGAGGTGCAAGAAGCATTTAAAAGTGGAGCAATTTCAAGAGAACAATTTGAAAAATTAGCCATTGCAATTAACACAGGTACAAATTTACCAAGTGTAGCAACACCAAACGGACAGGCAGCATTTTTGTTCTTATTAACCTCTACCTTAGCACCATTAATTAATTTATCATATGGTAAAATGGTTAAAATGGCATTACCTTATACAATTGTTTTAGGAGGTTTAGGGTATGCATTAGTAAAAATCATTTTATAGTCGTAAATTTGACATATAAAATTTATAAAAATCCTGAATTTGAATTCAGGATTTTTTTTAGAAACAATTTAAGTATAAGTACAACGTTTTATTATAAACTTAAAATCATATTTTAATGTTCAATCCATTTCAAGAAAATGCAGTACCTGCAGAGGAGGTAACACAAGAAAAAACATTATCTATCTATAATTTAATTATGGATGGAGGTGTTGGAGGTCAAATAATCATAGCCTTACTTTTTGTATTATTAGCAACAGCATTATATATTTATTTTGAACGATTTTTTGCCATTAGAGCAGCGTCTCAAGTAAATAAAGATTTTATGAATCAAATAAGAGACCATGTATTGGCAGGTAAAATAGATTCTGCTAAAGCATTGTGTGAAAATACATCTACCCCAACAGCAAGATTGATAGGGAAAGGGATTTCACGAATAGGTAAACCCTTGGAAGATATAAATACAGCAATTGAAAATGCAGGTAAATTGGAAGTGTATCAATTGGAGAAAAATGTATCAGTATTAGCGACTATTGCTGGAGCTGCACCAATGATTGGGTTTTTAGGAACTGTAATAGGAATGATTGTTGCTATACATGAAATAGCAAATTCAGGTGGTCAAATAGACATCAAAATGTTATCGGATGGTTTATACACTGCCATGACAACAACAGTAGCAGGTTTAATTGTTGGTATTGTTGCTTATATTGCGTACAATCATTTAGTGGTTAGAACAGATAAAGTTGTATACCAAATGGAAGCAAAATCAGTAGAGTTTTTAGATTTATTAAACGAGCCTGTTTAATTTCTAAAAAATTATAGTAATATAACTTGTTACAAGATGAATTTAAGAGGAAGAAACAAAGTAGATCCAAATTTTAACATGTCGTCCATGACGGATATTGTATTTTTATTACTAATATTTTTCATGTTAACCTCTACATTAGTGACGGTAAGCGCTATTGATGTTTTGTTGCCTAAAGCTGGTGGAAAAACTGAAAACAGTACGTCTGTAGCAGTTACCATAAAAGAAAACTCTTCTTTTTATATTGATAAAACAAAAGTATCTACTCAAAGTTTAGAACAAGAAATTTTAGCCAAAGTAGGTGTAGATAAACAGAAGACTGTAGTAATTAGAGGTGATCAAAATGTTGCATACAAAGAAGTAATGAAAGTTATTGATATAGCAAACAGGAATAAGTTAAAAATGATTTTGGCAGTTAAAGGCCATTAAAATATGGAGTTTTTAAATACAACACATAAAAAAAAATCAGCAGTAATAACAGTAGCAATTCTTTTATTGTTATTGTTGGCTATTTTTAATGTTGGAATGAAATATTTAGATCCGCCAGTAGAATATGGTGTAGCTATTAATTTTGGAAATTCAGAAGTAGGTTCAGGTACGCCTGTAGAAAATACAGTCGCTGCAGAGAGTTCAGAAGAGGTTGTAGAGGAAACTACACAAGAGCAAGAAGCTTCTGAAGTAACAGAAGAATTAATTACAGATGATACACAAGATGAGGTTCCAGCTGTTTCAAAAGAAGAAGTAGAAGAAACAGTTAAGCCGGAAGAAGAAAAACCAAAAGAGATTAAAAAAGAAACTCCAAAACCAAAACCGTCAAAAGAAGCAACTGATGCGTTGAATGCATTATTAAATGGAAATTCAACATCAGGAAATACGAGTGGAGAAGGGGATGACGAAGAGCCAGGAACGAAAGGAAAGGAAAATGGTGATCCAGATTCCTCTAATTATTATGGCAATTCAGGTAGTGGATCAGGAGGAAATTACAATTTAGCAGGAAGAAAAGCTTTAACCAAACCTAAACAGCAACCTAATTGTCAAGAAGAAGGAACTGTTGTTGTAAGTATAGAAGTAGATAACAACGGAAAAGTTATAAAAGCAACGGCAGGTGTAAAAGGAACTACTAACTCAGCACCTTGTTTATTAGAGCCTGCAAAGCAAGCAGCATTACAAACAAAATGGAATGCAGACGCTAAAGCTCCATCAAAACAAAGAGGAACTATAATTTATAAATTCTCTCTTTCTAAGTAAATTTCACACTAATGACTTATCAACAAACATTAGATTGGATGTTTGCTCAACTGCCTATGTATCAGAAACAAGGAGGTTCAGCATATAAAAAAGATTTAACCAATACGATACTATTAGCAAATCACCTTAAAAATCCTCAAAAAAACTTTAAAGCCATTCATGTAGGAGGGACTAACGGAAAAGGGTCAACCAGCCATATGTTGTCTTCTATTTTACAAGAAGAAGGTTATAAAGTGGGTTTATATACTTCACCACATTTAAAAAACTTTACTGAGCGAATTAAAATAAATGGTATTGAAATTCCAGAAAGTGCTGTTGTTGAGTTCATAACTAAAAATAAATCTTTTTTTGAGTACAATCAGTTGTCTTTTTTTGAAATGACTGTTGGTTTAGCGTTTGAATATTTTTTTAAAGAACAAGTTGATATTGCAATAATAGAAGTTGGTTTAGGAGGAAGATTGGATTCCACTAATATTATAAATCCTGAAGTTTCTGTGATCACCAATATAGGTTTAGACCATACGCAGTTTTTAGGAAATACCTTGGAGAAAATAGCACAAGAGAAAGCAGGAATTATAAAGCCTGAAATACCTGTAGTTATTGGTGAACGACAAGATGAAGTTGTACATGTTTTTGAGAAGAAAGCTAAGTTAGTGAATTCACCTATTCTATTTGCGTCAGATACTTCTGAAAGATATAACACAGACTTATTAGGAGATTATCAGAAAAATAATGTTAAAACAGCAATTAGCACTATTAAACAGTTATCAGGCTTTAAAGTGTCTGAAAGGGCTATCAAGAAAGGGTTACTCAACGTTGTTAAAAATACGAACTTAAAAGGAAGATGGCAGATTATTAAAAATAGTCCGAAAGTGATTTGTGATACGGCTCATAATAAAGAAGGATTAGTTTATGTAATTCAACAATTAAAAAAAGAAGAATTTAATAAGTTGCACATTGTTTTAGGAGTAGTTTCTGATAAGAAATTAGATGATATTTTACCATTATTTCCAAAAGAAGCCTCTTATTATTTTTGTAAACCTGATATACCTAGAGGTCTTTCTGCAGAAGATTTACAAACAGCAGCTCATAAATTTGCTTTAATAGGTGATTTTTATGAATCTGTAGAACTAGCCTTAAAAAAAGTATTAGCTGTTGCTAATGAGGAAGATGTGGTTTTTGTAGGAGGGAGTACGTTTGTTGTAGCTGAAATAATTTAAAAATATTTTAAAAAAACTATTGTTGAATTAAAAAACATTACTATATTTGCACCCGCAATTAAACAATTATGGGCGCGTAGCTCAGTTGGTTCAGAGCACTTGGTTTACACCCAAGGGGTCAGGGGTTCGAATCCCTTCGCGCCCACAAAGTCTTAAGAATAATTGTTTAATGGGCGCGTAGCTCAGTTGGTTCAGAGCACTTGGTTTACACCCAAGGGGTCAGGGGTTCGAATCCCTTCGCGCCCACAATTACAACCCTCGATTAATCATCGAGGGTTTTTTTTTGGATAAAAATTAATATTTGTTGAGTTGTTAACAAATAATAATAATGAATTTTCTAGTTTTGCCTAATTCCAATTATAAAGTTTAAAATGAATTTAAGATTATCAGGAAAAAAAATCCTAGTTACTGGAGGTGCTGGTTTTATTGGTTCTAACCTGTGTGAGGTTTTAGTGAATCAGGGAAACTCTGTGGTCTGTCTAGATAATTTTGCTACAGGGAAAAGAGAAAACCTAGTAGGTTTGTTAATTAAAGATAATTTTAAACTTATTGAAGGTGATATTCGTAACTTGGAAGATTGTAGAAAGGCAGTTGATGGAGTTGATTATGTTTTGCATCAGGCAGCGTTAGGCTCTGTGCCAAGGTCAATAAAAGATCCTATAACTTCTAATGAAGTAAATGTAGGAGGTTTTTTAAATATGTTGGTAGCTGCTAGAGACGCAGGTGTAAAGAGAATGGTGTATGCGGCCAGTTCGTCTACTTATGGAGATTCTAAAAGTTTACCCAAGGTAGAAGATGTTATTGGAAAGCCACTGTCACCATATGCAATAACTAAATATGTTAATGAACTATATGCGGATGTATTTTCTAAAACATACGGTTTAGAAATTATTGGATTGCGATATTTTAATGTATTTGGAAGACGTCAGGATCCTAATGGTGCTTATGCTGCTGTAATTCCAAAGTTTGTTGGGCAGTTTATGAGAGGAGAATCACCAGTTATCAATGGTGACGGGACATATTCGAGAGATTTTACTTATATAGACAATGTTATTCAAGCTAATTTGTTAAGTTTGTTAGCAGAGAGAAAAGAAGCTGTGAATACCGTTTATAACGTTGCCTATGGCGATAGAAATACATTAAATGATTTGGTAAAGTATTTGAAAGAATATTTATCAGATTTTGATGATTCTATTGCCAATGTACAAATTAAGTATGGAGATACCCGTGAAGGAGACATTCCACACTCACTTGCTAGTATAGATAAGGCTAAAGAATTGTTAAATTATAATCCGCAATTTTCACTTCAAAAAGGTTTGAAAGAAGCCGTAAAGTGGTATTGGGAGAATTTATAAAAAATAATATGAGGCAACCTAAAATAGGAATTATAGGTTTAGGATATGTGGGTTTACCGCTAGCAAGATTGTTTGCTACAAAATTCTCAACAATTGGTTTTGATATTAATCAAGAAAGGGTTGCTGAGTTAATGTCGGGGCATGATAGTACATTAGAGGTTCAAGATGATGTTTTGCAAGCTGTTTTGATAGATGAAACAACAGATAGTAAAGGATTGTTTTGTACTACGGATATGAATGCGATAAAAGATTGCAATTATTACATCGTCACTGTTCCTACACCTGTAGATAAAAATAATCGACCTGTATTAACTCCCTTAATAAAAGCAAGTGAGACAGTAGGGGCTGTATTGAAGGAGGGTGATATTGTTATTTATGAATCAACAGTATATCCAGGTGCTACAGAAGAAGAATGTATACCTGTTCTAGAAAGGATTTCAGGTTTAAAATTTAATAAAGATTTTTTTGCTGGTTATTCTCCAGAAAGAATTAATCCAGGAGATAAAGAACATACAGTAGAGAAGATTTTAAAAGTAACCTCAGGTTCTACTCCTGAGATAGGAAAGAAAGTAGATAATCTCTATAAATCAGTAATTACTGCTGGTACACATTTAGCCCCAACAATTAAAGTAGCTGAGGCAGCAAAAGTTATTGAAAATTCTCAACGAGATATTAATATAGCTTTTGTTAACGAGTTGGCTAAGATTTTTGGTTTAATGAATATTAATACACATGATGTTTTAGCTGCAGCAGGAACCAAATGGAATTTTTTACCTTTTAAACCAGGCTTGGTTGGAGGGCATTGTATTGGAGTAGATCCTTATTATTTAGCTCAGAAAGCTCAAGAGTATGGCTATCATCCAGAGATTATTTTGGCAGGGAGAAGGCTAAATGATGGAATGGGATCGTATGTTTCTTCTCAAGTCGTTAAGCTAATGATTGAAAATGATATTCGTATCAAAAATGCACAAGTGTTAGTTTTAGGAATAACATTTAAAGAAAATTGTCCGGATGTAAGAAATACAAAAGTAATTGATGTTGTTAGGAGTTTGCAAGAGTATAGTATTGACGTTACAGTTGCAGATCCTTGGGCAGATGAAGAAGAAGTTTATGAAGAATATGGTATAACATCGAATAAAACAGTACCCAATCAAAAGTTTGATGCAATAATTCTAGCCGTAAGTCATAAAGAATTTTTAGCAATGGATATAGATGGTTACAAACGTAGTAATGCAGTAGTGTACGATGTAAAAGGAGTTTTACCAATCGAAAAACGAGATAAAAGTTTATAATGAAGAATTTTGCATTAATAGGTGTTGGCGGTTATATTGCACCAAGACATTTAAAGGCTATTAAAGATACAGGTAATAATTTAGTTGCTTGTTTAGATAAGTTTGATAGTGTTGGTGTATTAGATAGTTATTTTCCAGAGTCTAGCTTTTTTGTGGAATTTGAGCGCTTTGATCGTCATATAGAAAAAATAAAAAGACAGCAAGATATACAACTTGATTATGTAAGTATTTGTACGCCTAACTATTTACATGATTCACATATACGTATGGCCCTAAGAAGAGGTGCTGATGCTATTTGTGAAAAACCATTAGTTTTAAATCCATGGAATATTGATGCTTTACAGGCTATAGAAGATGAAACGGGCAATGCTATAAATACCATTTTGCAGCTTAGATTACATCCCAGTATTATTACTTTAAAAAATAAAATAGCTGCGCAGAAAAAAGAAACAAAATATGAGGTAGATCTAACATACATTACCTCGCGAGGGAAATGGTATGATATTTCATGGAAGGGAGATGATTCAAAATCTGGAGGCATAGCTACCAATATAGGAATTCATTTTTTTGATATGTTAGGATGGTTGTTTGGTGATCTGCAAGAGAATTTTGTTCATTTAAGAGAGAAAGATAAGGCAGCGGGATATCTTGAGTTTGAAAATGCTAGAGTACGATGGTTTTTGTCAATAGATTCCTCAACATTGCCTAAAGATATTAAAGAGAAACAACAAAGAACTTATAGATCAATTACTATTAATAATGAAGAGATTGAATTTAGTAATGGTTTTACAGATTTACATACCATCAGTTATCAGGAAATCCTAAAAGGAAATGGTTTTGGTTTAAAAGAAGCTAGTAAATCTATCAATATTGTTCATAACATTAGGAATTTGAAAATACAAAATAAAGGACAAAAACATAGGTTTTTAGAGTCTAAGTAATATTTTTGTGAATAAAAAGATAATGTCGCTTTTGAATTAGTGTACTTAGAAAAGAAGTATATGAAAAAAAAGCTTTAAAATAAAAAAGAAAAATAAAGGGTGAATATAGCAGTTATAGGAACAGGTTATGTAGGTTTAGTGTCTGGAACGTGTTTTTCAGAAATGGGTAATAAAGTTACATGTGTAGACATAGATCAAGCCAAAATAGATAAGCTTCATGAAGGGGTTATTCCAATTTATGAGCCTGGTCTAGAAAAAATGGTGTTAAAAAATGTAGAAAAAAAGAATTTATTTTTTACTACTAAACTAGAAGAAGCGATTGATGATGCTGAAATTGTTTTTATTGCTGTAGGCACACCAATGGGAGAAGATGGTTCTGCTGATTTACAATATGTACTAGCTGTAGCCAAAGAAATTGGTCAAAAAATGAATCGCAGATTAATAGTGGTGGATAAGTCTACTGTACCAGTAGGTACTGCTGATAAGGTAAAAGAAGCTATTCAAAAAGAATTAGATAGTAGAAATTCTGATTTAGATTTTTACGTTGTCTCTAACCCTGAGTTTTTGAAAGAAGGGGATGCTATTAATGATTTTATGAAGCCTGATAGAGTTGTAATCGGGGCAGATTCTCAAATAGCATTTGAGAAGATGAAAGAACTTTACAGTCCATTTTTTAGAACGCATGATCGTTTCATTACAATGGATGTTCGTTCAGCAGAAATGACCAAATATGCTGCAAATGCAATGTTGGCTACTAAAATTTCATTTATGAATGAGATGGCCAATATATGTGAAAGAGTAGGAGCAGATGTTAATAATGTTAGAATTGGTATTGGGTCGGATTCAAGAATAGGGTATAGTTTTATTTATCCAGGTGCTGGTTACGGAGGTTCATGTTTTCCTAAAGATGTGAAAGCCCTAAAAAAAATAGCAGAAGAAACAGGATACGAAGCTCAGTTAATTAAGTCAGTAGAGGATGTTAATAACAGACAAAAGTTTGTTATCTCGAATAAGATAATTGAAAAGTTTGGAGAAGATTTAACAGGCAAAACTTTTGGTCTTTGGGGATTAGCGTTTAAGCCAGGAACTGATGATATGAGAGAAGCGCCTGCGATTTACGTTGTTAATGAACTAGTTAAACGTGGCGCTAAAGTAAAAGCGTATGATCCAAAAGCAATGGAAGAAGCTCAGCATTTTTATTTAAAAGACATAGAAAATATTGAGTATAAAGAATCAAAATATGAAGTTCTTCAAGGTGCTGATGCTTTAATTCTTTTAACAGAATGGAAAGAATTCCGTTCACCAGACTTCGAAGAGATTAAGCAGCAATTAAATTCTCCAATAATATTTGATGGAAGAAATCAATACATTGCTTATAATTTAGAAGATAAAGGATTAAAATATTTCAGAATTGGGAAATAATTACTTCCAAAAAAACAAAAAAATGAAGAAAATATTAGTTACAGGTGGAGCTGGTTTTATAGGTTCTCATGTAGTAAGACTATTAGTGAACAAATATGAAAATTATCATATTTTCAATCTTGATGCGTTAACCTATGCTGGAAATTTAGAGAATTTACAGGACATAGAGAATAAGTCCAATTATACTTTTATAAAAGAGGATTTAACTAATGAGAGTGGAATAAATGAACTTTTTGAAGTTCATAAATTTGAAGGAGTAATTCACCTAGCAGCAGAGTCACACGTAGATCGTTCTATTCTTGATCCTTTATCTTTTGCGAAGACTAATATTTTAGGGACATTAAATTTACTTAATGCTTTTAAAAATACTCATAAGGCAGACTTTACAGGTAAAAGGTTTTATCATATAAGTACAGATGAAGTTTATGGTGCTTTGGGTGACGAAGGATTTTTTACAGAAGAAACTTCATACAGTCCAAATTCTCCATATTCTGCATCAAAAGCAAGCTCAGATCACTTCGTAAGAGCTTATGGAGAGACTTATAATTTACCTTTTGTAATTACTAATTGTTCCAATAATTACGGGCCTAATCATTTTCCTGAGAAATTAATACCACTTTGTATTAATAATATTATTAAAAGAAAAAGTTTACCTATTTATGGAGATGGAAAGTTTACAAGAGATTGGCTATATGTTATAGACCATGCTAGAGCCATAGATTTAGTTTTTCATGAAGGAAAAAATGCCGAAACATATAATATTGGAGGTTTTAATGAATGGAAAAATATCGATCTTGTGAAAGAATTGTGCAAGCAAATGGATGAAGTTTTAGGAAGAGATGAAGGTGAAAGTGAGAAATTAATAACATTTGTTAAAGACAGACCAGGACATGATTTAAGGTATGCTATAGATGCATCAAAAATAAATAAAGAATTAGGTTGGGAACCTTCTGTTACATTTAAAGAAGGTTTAGCTAAAACTATTGCATGGTATATGGATAATCAACAATGGTTAAATAATATAACTTCTGGAGATTACCAAGAATATTACAAAGCTCAATATAGAAAATAAATACTATGAAAATAGAAGAAACTCATTTGGAAGGTTGTTATATAATAGAACCTAAAAAGTTTGAAGATGATAGAGGTTATTTTTTTGAAAGTTTTAATAATAAAATATTCAAAGATACCACTAATCTGGATGTTAATTTTGTTCAAGACAATCAATCTTTTTCATACAAAGGTGTAGTAAGAGGATTACATGCTCAGAAAGGACAATACGCACAAGCTAAATTAGTGAGAGTTTTAAAAGGAGAAGTAATCGATGTAGCAGTTGATGCTAGACCAAATTCTTCAACTTTCGGAAAACATGTTGCTGTTAAATTATCTGCAGAAAACAATTTGCAACTTTTTGTTCCTAGAGGTTTTTTGCATGGATTTTCTGTTCTTTCAGAAGAAGCTGTGTTTTTTTATAAATGTGATAATTATTATAACAAAGAATCTGAGCAAGGTGTTAGATACGATGATCCTTTTTTAAATATTAATTGGGGGTTAGATAAAGAAAATATAAAGGTATCAGATAAAGATTTAATTTTGCCTAATTTTAATGAGATCTTCAGAAAATAAAATACTGGTAACAGGTAGCAATGGACAGTTAGGCTCAGAATTGAGAGATTTAGAGAAGGAGTTTAATAATTTTGAATTTGTATTTGTAAATAGAAGTTCAATGCCTCTGAATGATCCAGATTCAATATTGAAAGTGTTAAGCAAAGAACAGCCAAACTACATAATTAACGCTGCAGCTTACACAGCAGTTGATAAAGCTGAAGATGAAAAAGAAACTGCATTTTTAATAAATGACGAAGCTGTAGATATTATTAGCAAGTGGTGTGCATTAAATAAATCTCGATTAATTCACATTTCAACAGATTATGTTTTTGATGGAACAAGTAGTTCTCCAGTCAAGGAAGATGATGTAACAAACCCAATTAACACTTATGGAGCTTCAAAGTTAGCAGGTGAGAAAAAAGTAACACAGAACTGCAATGAGTATATGATTTTTAGAACATCTTGGGTTTACTCTCGTTATGGGAATAATTTTGTAAAAACAATGTGTAAACTTATGGAGAATAGAGATAAAATCTCTGTAGTTTCTGATCAAATAGGTAGTTCTACATATGCTAAAGATTTAGCTAAAGCTGTCTTACAAATTATAGCTTCTAATAATTGGAAAACTGGTATTTACAATTACTCTAATGAAGGGCAAATATCTTGGTACGATTTTGCTGTAGAAATACAGAAAATTATGAAATTCGACTGTAAAGTGAATAAGATTTTAACTAAAGATTTTCCAACTAAAGCCAAGCGTCCTAGTTTCTCTTTACTAGACAAATCCAAAATAAAAGAAACATTTGGTTTGGAAGTTCCAAAATGGGACTATAGTTTGAAACAAATGCTCAATAAAAATATATAAAATGAAAGGAATAATTTTAGCAGGAGGTTCTGGTACAAGACTTCACCCTTTAACTTTAGCAGTGAGTAAGCAGTTAATGCCTGTTTATGACAAACCAATGATATATTATCCTTTATCTACGTTAATGCTAGCGGGGATTAAAGAGATTTTAATTATTTCTACACCACATGATATACCTAATTTTGAAAGATTATTAGGGGATGGAAGTAAAATCGGGTGTAAATTTTCTTATGCAGTTCAAGAAAAACCAAATGGTTTAGCACAAGCATTTGTTATTGGTGAAGATTTTATTGGAGACGATAAGGTGGCTTTGGTTTTAGGAGATAATATTTTTTATGGGAGTGGTATGTCTAAGTTGCTTCAAAATTCAACGAAAGAAGAAGGTGGGGTTATTTTTGCGTATCAAGTTCATGATCCTGAAAGATATGGTGTAGTAGACTTTGATGATGATAATAACGTAATTTCAATAGAAGAAAAACCTGAAAAACCTAAATCAAATTATGCAGTTCCAGGTTTATACTTTTATGATAACGATGTTGTAGAAATAGCTAAAAATATACAACCATCTGCAAGAGGTGAATTCGAAATTACAGATGTTAATAAGGAGTATTTAAAAAGAGGTAAGTTAAAAGTAGGGGTTTTTGATAGAGGGACAGCTTGGTTAGATACAGGTACTTTTACATCCTTAATGCAAGCAAGTCAATTTGTTCAAGTAATTGAAGAAAGACAGGGTTTGAAAATAGGAGCAATAGAAGAAGTTGCTTACAGAATGGGATATATATCAAAAGCGCAGTTAGATTTAATAGCAGAGCCATTATGTAAAAGTGGTTACGGAAGTTATTTAAAAAGAATAAAATGATTAATTTCTTAATACTGATAATTTATAGTTTTATAATTTATTCTTTATTTAAAAAAAGAAATAAGTATACTGTAGGTTTTATTTTTTCTCTTTTTTGGTTTGGTAACATAGTTTTTTCAAACTTTTTTTTTTCAGGATATAAACTTTCAACAGAACTATATTTGCTTTTATTAGTAAGTAGTATTTTTGTTTTTTTAGGAGAATTTTTAGCATCAAATTCATCAAAACTCTTACAAACAAATCATACTAATGAACACTTTTTTTATAAGTATAATAATCAGAGAGCAAAGAAAATCTTTTTTACTATTTTTTTGTTTGCTTTTTTGTATCCAATTTCTAACTTAATAAACAATGGTATATCATTAAGTGTTTTGTTGTCCTTTCAAGGTTTATTGTCAACAAATAATGAATTGGCAATGGCAAGATATTCAGGAGAGACATCCACAAGTTTATTAGGACAATTTTTTTTAGTTTTTGTGTATCTCTTGCCTCTTTTTTCTGGTGTGTATTTTTTTCTTGCTCGAAAAAAGAAATTTCTTTTTTTAGCCTTGATTCCCTCTCTGATTGTGCTTTTAACTCAAAATACTAAATTAGTTTTTATAGCATGTGTAATGCTTTTAGTTAGTTCATTTTTAATAACAAGTATGGTTTACGAAAAAAGTTTACCAAAGTTTAAAAAGAAAGTTTATCTAAGAGCTATTGCTTTTTCTTTTCTTTTTTATGTTCTTTTAATTTTTTCATTTGTTGCTAGACTAGGTAGCTTCAGCGAAGAAACTGTTAGGATAGCAAACGATAAAGTGTCTAATTATGTAGCTCATGTCCCTGCTTTAGATTTATGGTTGTTAGAAAATAATAAAGTAGTTAATAGAGAGTATGACTATGGAGTGAATACCTTTTTTGGTTTTTTTAATGCTTTTGGAATTGTAAAGAGAGAGGTGGGGATTTTTACAGATTTCCATTATTTTGAATCTAATGGAAGGGTTTACGTAACAAATATTTACACAATTTATAGATATTTAATTCAAGATTTTGGAATTTTAGGTTCCATATTATTTCTATTTTGTTTAGGTTTTGTTTTTGGAAAAGTTAATTCATTATCTACATATTTTCCTAATTTAGCACTAAGTGTTTTAAGTGCATTACTCTTTTTTGTACTGAACTCATATTTATCTTCAATATTTGCATATATGAGCTTTATACTGAGCTTTTCATTATTATTATTTCTAACAAAATTATTATCTATAAAAAAAATTACCCAAACTAAATGATAGAAAATTTAAAAAAAGAATTAATATTTTCAATATCAATACAGTTTTCAATTATGTTTATTGGTTTAATAATTAATAAACTAATTAGTTTAAATTTTGGTGTAGAATCATACAGTGTTTACAGTGTATTTAAGAAAACTTCAGGGGTTATTAGTTTTATAATATTGGGTGGAATGGGAATAGCTTTACCCAAATATTTACCACAAACAGAAAAGAAAAGGGAAAAACTATTATTAGCTTTTTCTGCTTTTTATATTGTTTTGATATTGGCAGCTTTGTCAGGTTTATTTATAATATCTTTTCAGCCTTTTCTAGATGAACTAGTTTTCGGAATAAATAGTAATTTTATAGTTCTTTGTTTCTTTTATAGTTTCATAATAGCTCTAGTTTCTTTTTCATATGCTTATCTAAGAGGTATGGATAGAATAATTTATTTTAATCTTAGTCAATTGTCTGTTCAGTTAATTTTATTAACAGTAGTTTTCTTTTTTACAGATAATTTACATGAGTTTTTTCTATGGAGTATAATTTCAATTTCAATTTTTGTTACACTACAAATGGTTGCAGAACTCTTAAATAATAGAAAAATAATTAGTGTTTGGAAAAGTAAAAGTATAATACCTAATGTTAAAGAATTATGGTCTTATGGATATAGTAGACTTATTGGGGACTTTTTTCTATTTTCTTTAAATGCAATTCCTCTTATTATTATAAATAATAAGTTTGGTAATAAATGGGGCGGTTTTTTTGCTGCTGGTATCACACTAAAAGCCTTAATCAATCCTATTTTTTCATACATAGGAATCATATTATTACCCAAAGTAAGTAAAGGCTACAAGGATAAAGAATACACTCAAGTAGATTCTTTGGTAAGAAAGTTTATGTATGTTTTTTTGTTTATATCTATTATTGTAATAGCTTTTATTTTTATGTTTAATGAATTATTATTAAAATTATTTTTTAGTGCAGAATTTATTCCCGCAAAAAACATAGTCAATTTAATTGCCTTATCAATTTTACCTGATTCACTTTATTTATTACTTAGAAACCCCATAGATGCTGTTACTAAGAAACCATATAATACTTATACAGTTACTTTTTCTTGTTTTTTAGGAGTTTCCTTAATTTATTTTTCTAGAACAACAATTCAAGCAGCTATTTATTACAACATAATTTACGTTAGTTTAGGGCTAATATCACTTTTAATTTGGAAAAAAATAAAACTTATTAATGAATAAATCATATAATTTTGTTTATGTAGTTTTAACCTACAGAAATACCATAGACTTAGAAAATTTTTTCAAAGAAAATAAACTAGAAAATAGTAAGGTAATTATTGTAAATAGTTTTTATGATAAAGAATCTAAAGAAGCATTTAGTCAAATTGCTTTATCCAATAATGCAGATTTTATTAATGTTGAAAATTTAGGGTATAGCTATGGAAACAATATCGGTATAGATTTCGCACTTAAAAATTATAATTTTGAGTATCTTATAGTTTGTAATTCAGATGTTTTTATTCAGAAAATGGATACAGAATTTTTGTTAAATGCATCAAGAGAAAGTATTTATGCACCTAAAATAAAGACTCTAACAGATAAAGATCAAAATCCATATATTCATACTTTTTCACATACTAATAGAAAACTTTTTTATTATGCTGTAATTAATAAAAAGAAAATTATAAAATACATTATATATTTCATTAATGGATCTATAAGGCGAATATTTAATTTATATACAAAGTTTGTTAAAAAACCAAGTTACAATACATATAGTTGTCATGGAGCTTTCATTATTTTTGGAAAAAAAGCAATAGAGAAAATTCATCCTGTTTTTTATAACGAAATGTTTTTATTCCAAGAAGAACATTTTTTGGCAAGAAAAGCATACGAAAATTCAATTTCTATAAAATATATACCTCATAAAATTAAAATAAAACACTATGAAGATGGAAGTATGGATATAAATAATAAGCAAATTAATAATTACGCTGATCAATCTTACCAAAAGTATTTTGATTACTTTTTTAAAAAATAATTAATTATGAATTTAACTCCTATAGTTTCAATTATCACCCCATCACATAATAGTGCTAATTTTATTGAAGAAACAATTAATTCTGTTTTAGCTCAGACATTTATTTTGTGGGAACTTATAATTGTTGACGATCTTTCATCTGATAACTCAACAAACATCGTGAAATCTATAATTAATAATAACCCAGATAGAAATATTTATTTAATAGAAAATAAATCAAATCTTGGACCTGCTTTAACAAGGAATAGGGCAATAAAAGAAGCGAGAGGAAGATATATAGCTTTTTTGGATAGTGATGATTTATGGCATCCAACTAAATTAGAGAAGCAGTTAGATTTTATGAAAAATAATAACTACCCGTTTACATGTACACATTTTAATCAAATTAATGAAGAGGGAGAATATCAGGGTGTTGTAAATAATATTCCAAATAAGATTTCATACAATTCATTATTAAAAGCAAATAAAGTTGGATGCCTAACTTCTGTTTATGACTCTGATTTTTTTGGTAAAGTTTATATGGACGCCATTTCTAAAAGACAAGATTACGGTTTGTGGCTTAAATTATTAAAAAAGACTGATCATGTTTATTGTTTACAAGAAATATTAGCAGATTATAGGGTAAGGAAAAACTCTGTATCTAGTAACAAGACAAAATTAATAAAATACCATTGGCTTATTTATTACAAATATGAGAAACTGGGTTTTTTTAAGTCTTTATATCTAACTTTTTCTTACGTATTTAGAATAGTTTTCAAAAAATAAATAATTCATATGGAAGTACTTTTAACAGGAGCGAGTGGTTTTCTTGGTAAAGAAATTTTTAAACAGTTAGTTCAAATGAAGAATTTTAATATCACTACAATTGGTAGGTCTGATGAAAATGATATTATTTGTGACTTATCTAATGATAGTGTTCCTGGTCATAATATAACATATGATATGGTTGTTCATGCAGCAGGAAAAGCACATTCAGTCCCTAAAACTAAAGAAGAGGAGGAAGATTTTTTTAATGTTAATTATAAAGGAACTAGAAAAATACTTAATGGGTTAAAAGAAAATCTACCTAATACAATAGTCTTTATAAGTTCGGTTTCAGTTTATGGTCTTGAACATGGTCAAATGATTGACGAATCGTTTTCTTTGAAGGGAATAGCCCCTTATGCAAAAAGTAAAATTTTAGCAGAGAAAGAGATTCTAAAGTTTTGTAAAGCGAATGATGTAAATTACGTAATACTTAGACTACCTTTAATCTCTGGATCTAATCCCCCCGGTAATTTAGGAAAAATGATAAATGCTATAAAAAAAGGATACTATTTTAGAATAGGTAAAGGAGAAGCAAGGAAATCAATGGTTTCAGCTATTGATGTAGCTAGTTTAATTCCTAATTTATATGAGAAAAATGGGATTTATAATTTAACAGATAGAATTCATCCATCTTTTAAACAAATAGAAGATCACATAGCTTTGATTTATAATAAAAAAATAATGAGATTTCCAAAATTACCATTCGTTATGTTAGCAAAAATTGGTGATATCTTACCTAAGTTTATTATTAATACAGATAAATTAAATAAAATAACAAAGTCTTTAACTTTTTCTGATAATAAAGCAGTGAAAGAATTAAATTGGAAGCCATCTTCTGGTTTAATATCAATTTCAATAAAATAAATAACTATGACACGTATTTTAGATTTTATATTCTCATTATTTGGAATATTAGTTTTATGGCCAGTGGGTCTAATAGTATATATATTAGGACTTTTTGATACGGGGTCACCAATATTTAAACAAAAAAGGGTTGGGAAAAATCAAAAACCATTTACCCTATTAAAGTTTAGAACCATGGGGGTGAATACAAAATCAGTGGCAACACATTTAGCTAGTAGTAGTTCCGTAACAAAACTAGGAGCATTTTTGAGAAAATCTAAACTAGATGAATTACCTCAATTAATCAATGTTTTAAAAGGTGACATGAGTTTAGTTGGCCCAAGACCGAATTTATTCAATCAAAAAGAGTTAATCAAGGAAAGAAATGAAAGAGGAGTTTATAATTCTTTACCTGGAATAACTGGGTTGGCACAGATTAATGAGATTGATATGTCAACTCCTAAAAAATTGGCGGAAGTTGATGCTAAAATGCTTCAAGATTTAACATTTAAAAAGTATTTTTATTACATATTTGCAACTGTTGGAGGTAAAGGAGCTGGAGATAGAATAAAACAATAATAAATTACTTAATAATATTTTAAAGTAATAGTTTATTAATATAAAAATATTGTGTACAAGCCGAATTTGAAAAACTATTGCTAATTTAAGTTGTATTTAATTACATACATAAACAAAATACTTATTGCTAACTCATTATAAATATATAACAACTATTTATGTTTATATAAATAAACTGTTTCTTGTAAAAGATATTATTCAAATAGGGAAATAGATTATACAAAAAACCGCTATTATTAGCGGTTTTTTTGTTTTATATATTATAAAGTTATTTCAGTCTAGTAAGACTTAAATCACTGTTATATTTTACAATGTATAAACCTTTGTTTGTTGTAGAGCCAAAGAATTTCTTATCGTAATCAAATTTATTTTCTAAACGGATAGAAACTCCTTCGTTAAACGTGTCAATTAAACTTTTCCCAGATGCTAAACGCATTAATACATCGTACGTAATATCAAACCCTTTTATTGCGTATTCTGTAGGAATTGTATTGTTTTTTGCTTTATACTTTTTATTAAAGGCTTTTACATAAGATGCATTTTCATCTGCATAACTACTTGTAATAAAACTAAAATTAACTCTAGCTAACTTATTATTATCTATTTTGTCATAAGCGCTCCCTTTTTCAACGGCAAAAACTTGTACGGTAACCTCTTCGGGTAAAACAATCATACTGTTTAAAGCATCAGCAACAACTACTCTGTCAGATGATGCAATCACCACAATATTATCAGATTTCTCTTTCATTACATCGGTAAATCTAGCTTTGTCTATATAATTATCTTTTGGTTTTAAAACATGCACTTTGGTAATAGAATCATGTTTTGTAAGTTCATCTACCAACGTTTTTACATTTTTGTTTGATTGTTCGCTATCATCTCCTACAACAAAAACATTCTGACCGTCATAGGTTTCTCTTAAGTAATTAGCTAAATATTCAGCATGAATTTCTCTGTCGGCTTCTGTTTTAACAATTTTTGAAGCTGAAAAGCTAGATTGACTTTTAGAATAGTGCGGAAACATTACTGGTACACCAACACTTTTAGCTACTTCCTCGGCTTTATCGTTGTAAAATGGCCCAACAATCACATCAGCATCATCTAATAAATTATTTTCTAAAATTTCACTAACTTTTTCATCCCTGTTACCAGTGTCATACACAGAAACATTTAAGGCAATACCTTGCGCTTTAATAGAATCTAATGCCATTTCTGCTCCTAAATAAAAATCTGTTACCATATTAGCTAACCTATTACTTTCAAAAATATCTTTTGAATTATTATTGGCGTAGCTATCAGCTTTAAAAGGAAGTAAGAATGAAATATTAATAGGCTCATCAATATCAATAATATCTTCGTAAAATGTTTTTTCGTCAGAAGATAATTTGTCTTCTATTGCACGAATTCTCAGTCGAGTTCCAAATGCTAAATAATTATCTTTAATTCCAGGATATTCCGGATTCAATGCTATCAATTCATCCTTAGTAATGTTATAAAAACGAGTAATACTATATACTGTTTCTTTTGGTTTTACATCATGAGTAACAAAGTTTTTTAAGTCTTCTTCTAACGGAAGTTCAATTTTATTTTCTATAGCTTTTACTTTAACAACCTGACCAATACTTAATACATTGTTTTTAATTCCTGGAAATTCAGGGTTTAATTTTATCAACTCATCTTTAGAAAGATTATATTTTTTTGTTAAAGCATACACAGTTTCTTTAGGTTGAACTGTATGAGTAATATAATCATAAGTAACTCTAACTACTTTAATTGAATCTGTTGGGTTTTCAGAAATTTCAGCGTTATTCTCTTCAATTACGTCTGCTATATCTTCATTTTCGTTTACAGATTCACCAATGTTGGTGCTTGTAGTGTTTTTAAACTTAGGATTTGGAATTATAATAGTAGTATTTGGTACTGGTTTTCTTCCTATGTCCGGATTTAAACGTAGTAAATCCCTAGTTTTCATATCTAAACGATTAGCAATGTCTCGCATAGTTTCACCTTCCTGAACCTTATAGGTGATGTAGCGCTTTTGTTGGCCGCATGATATAGCAATACTAAAAATAAATGCAAATACTAAAAACTTGATCTTACTCATATAGTTTGTTTTGTTTTTTTAGAGCTGAATGAACTATTCCCATTCAATGGTTGCTGGTGGTTTAGAGCTAATGTCGTAAACAACTCTATTCACACCTTTAACGTTATTTATTATTTTATTAGATGTTTTTTGTAAAAACTCATAAGGTAAATTTACCCAGTCTGCAGTCATACCATCGGTACTTTCTACAGCGCGTAAAGCTACAACTTTTTCATAGGTTCTTTCATCTCCCATTACACCTACAGAGTGTACAGGTAATAAAATAGCACCCGCTTGCCATACTTGGTCGTATAAGCCATATTCTTTTAAACCATCAATAAAAATAGCGTCTACTTCTTGCAAAATACGAACTTTTTCTGAAGTGATATCGCCTAATATTCTGATAGCTAAACCTGGTCCTGGAAACGGATGTCTCCCTAATAATTCTTTATCAATTCCTAAAGATGCTCCTACACGTCTAACTTCATCTTTAAAAATCATGCGTAACGGTTCTACAACTTGTAACTTCATAAAGTCTGGTAATCCGCCAACATTATGATGACTTTTAATGGTTGCTGATGGTCCTCCATTTACAGAAACTGACTCTATAACATCAGGATAAATAGTACCTTGTGCTAACCATTCAGCATTTTCTACCTTGTGAGCCTCGTCATCAAATACTTCAATAAACACCCTACCTATGGTCTTTCTTTTGGTTTCAGGGTCACTTAAGCCTTCTAAAGCAGATAAAAAACGTTCAGTTGCATCTACACCTTTAACGTTTAATCCCATTCCTTCGTATTGCTTTAACACATTTTTATATTCATTTTTACGTAAAAGACCATTATTTACAAAAATGCAATGTAAGTTTTTTCCTATTGCTTTGTGAAGTAAAACAGCTGCTACCGTGGAATCTACACCACCAGATAGGCCAAGAATTACTTTATCATCACCCACTTTTTCTTTAAGATTTTTAACAGTTTCTTCAACAAAAGAATCTGGAGTCCAATTTTGAGGAACTTCAGCAATATCTACTAAAAAGTTTTTTAATAAAGTTTTACCGTCTGTTGAATGATATACTTCTGGGTGAAATTGAATAGCAAATGTAGTTTCTCCTTCAATTTTATAAGCTGCATTTGCTACATCATGAGTACTAGCCAATAATACTCCGTTGGTAGGTAACTCTTTAATAGTGTCTGAATGGCTCATCCAAACTTGGCTACCTTCTGAAATATCTTTGAAAAAAGCTTCATTATCTTTAACAAATGATAAGTTGGCTCTACCATATTCACGGGTATTTGATGGGGCAACCAATCCGCCAGAAAAATGGGCTAAATATTGTGCACCATAGCAAACAGCTAGTAATGGTTTTTTACCCCTAATTTCAGATAAATCTGGATGTGGAGCATCTTCTGACCTCACAGATGATGGGCTTCCAGATAAAATTACAGCTTTAAAATCGTTAAGGTTTTGAGGTATTTTATTGTAAGGGTGTATTTCACAATAAATATTTAACTCTCTAACTCGGCGCGCAATTAATTGCGTGTATTGCGATCCGAAATCTAATATAAGTACGTTGTGTTGTTGCATCCGCAAAAATAATAAGTTTGAAATTATTTTTACGGATGTTTTTTAAGTTTTTAATATCGATATACAATTGCGTTAATATTCATGCCAGCACCCACTGATGCTAAGATGATTACGTCTCCTTTTTTTACTTCCTGATTTTCAATTTTTCCTTTAATTACTAAATCCAACAGCGTAGGAACCGTAGCAACAGAGCTATTCCCTAGCTTATGAATACTCATAGGCATAACTCCTTCAGGAATGGGAGTTTTATATAAGCGATAAAAACGTTTTATAATAGCTTCATCCATTTTTTCATTTGCTTGATGTATAAACACCTTTTTAACTTCATTTATAGAAATACCACTTTTATCCAAAGCAACTTTCATGGCATTTGGCACATTTGTTAAGGCAAACTCATATATTTTTCTTCCATACATTTTAATATATCGAATATTTGGATCTTCATTTTTATCATAAGAGTTTCCAAAAAATAGGTGATACGCTTCCTCTTTGGCAAAAGTTTGTGAAGCATGGCTTAAAATTCCACTTTCATTATCATTTGTAGCTTCTACAATACATGCACCAGCACCATCACTATAAATCATAGAGTCTCTATCATGTTTATCAATAACTCTTGATAAAGTTTCTCCACCTATCACTAATACTTTTTTTGCAATTCCGGCTTTTATAAAAGCTTGTGCTTGAATTACGCCTTCTACCCATCCTGGGCAACCAAATAAAATATCATAAGCAACACAATTTGGGTTTTTAATGCGTAATAAATGTTTAACTCTAGTAGCTAAACTGGGTAAGATATCACTTTGAATAGCGTTGTTTTTAACATCACCAAAATTATGAGCAAAAATAATGTAGTCTAATTCTTCAGCATTTACGCTCGCATCTTCAATGGCTTTTTCGGCAGCAAAGTACCCTAAATCTGAGGCGTTAAAATGGTTTTCTGCATATCGTCTTTCTTCAATACCGGTAATAGTTTTAAACTTTTCAATAATTACGGTGTTTTCTGATTGAAAAGAACTTCCGTCTGCATTTAAAAATCTACTATCCGAAAATTTATTATTTTCTTTTTTAATGGTAGGTATGTAGCTTCCTGTTCCTGTAATAACTGCATTCATAATTTTCTCAATTTAAGCTAGGATAACAACAAATAAATGCTAATTATTATAGGAAATCAATAGTTTTTAAATAAAAATCTAAATTATTGTTAAATAATTAATTTAAAACGATTTAATTATTATTTTAAAAATTTATAGATGTTTTTTTTAAGTAAATGATAATTTGAATTAGAATACTTTTTTAAGTTTAATTTGCATGATGGTACTTATGGATACAGCTCTGTTTTTCATGATTGTAGCTTTGTTTCCAGAGAAATGATTGTCTATGGTTGTTGAAAAATAATCTAACCATTTTTGAAAGTGAATTTCCGAAAAAGGTATCTTGTTAGCAAAATCTAGATGTTTTTGCATTGGGTTATTTTTGTATTGATAAGTACCGAAGAGTATGTCTTCCCAGAAATCGGTAATAATTTCTAAATGATGACTTAGAGTATTATTTTTAATAAAATGATCAAAAAATATATACATTTCATCATCATTAATTAGTTTGTTATAAAATTTTTTAATGATGAAATGTATATCTTCTCTTGAGCTAATGTCTGATTTCATTACAAATATGAACTGTCAAAAGAAAAAGGAAGTAAAGACAATAATGATTCTGTTTTCACAACAGCTCCTTCTTCTCCCATAAAAATAACTTCTATAGGTTGTTTTTGATTGATTTCATATTCTGATAAAGTTTGCCTACAAGCTCCACAAGGTCCAACAGGTTTGTTAACCTTAGTGTTTGTTGATGCTGCGGTTATGGCTATTTTCTTAACTATCATGTTAGGATATTCAGATCCGGCTTTCCAAATAGCAACCCTTTCTGCACACATACCAGATGGATAAGCGGCGTTTTCTTGATTATTACCAAGAATAACTTTGCCATTATCTAATAACAAAGCTGCACCAACATTAAACTTAGAGTACGGAGCATACGCTTTTTTTCTGGCTGTAATAGCTTGTTCCATTAACGATTGATCATCTTTTGATAATTGAGAGAAATCATCGTATATAATTGCTGAAGTGGTAACTTCTACTTTTTTCATGTATCTATGTTAGTCAAAAAAAGCAGTCGGTTGAGACTGCTTTGATATTTCGTTTCGAAATTACTAAAAAAATATGAATCTTAATAGTCTTCAAAAATTTCTCCAATATCGATACCTAAAGAGAAACGTAATGTGTTTTCTAAAGGATTATTTACATCAGAAGTATTCATTAAATATGATAAATCTATAGCAAAAGCTCTTGCTTTAAAACCAGCTCCCATGGTGAAGTATTGACGATTTCCTTTTACTTCACTTTCATGAAAATATCCAGCTCTAACAGCAAAGGCTTCGTTGTATAAATATTCTGCTCCTAAAGACCAGTTGGTTTCTTGAAGTTCTTCACTAAAGTCTCTATCACCCAATGAAGTAAACATCCCTTCAAACCAACCTCTTGAAGATTCTGGTCCGCTAGATGGTACCAGTAATTTTCTAAACTCTAAGTTAACACCTAAAGTATTGTATTCATCAAAAATGAAATCGAATCCTCCACCTAATTTGGCAATAGTAGGAATAAAGTTTTCTGCTCCTGGAGTATATTCAACTTTAGGACCAATGTTAGCAATGTTAAAACCTAAACGATATCTACCTTCAAAATCACCGTAACTTTCTACATCAGATTGATAAAAACCAGATACATCTACTGCAAAACTATTAATGGCAGTCATGTTACTATCATCAATATCTAAGTTAGAATTGATATACTTTAAACCGACAGACATAGAAAATTTTTCACTTAGTTTCATGGCATAATAACCAGATAATGCAAATTCACTAGGATTTTTAGTTCCGTTAGGTTGTCCTAAATCATCAGTAAATTCAATGCTTCCTAATGAAAAATATTTAAAGTCTACTCCCCAAGAGGCAGTTTCACTGTAACGATTTACTATTGATAAATTACCTGCAAAAATATCATCGGTTAGGTTTCTTAACCAAGGTACATAGTTAAAGCCTATACTTAATGCATTTTTGTTAAATGCTATTTTAGCTGGGTTGTGAAATAATGAGTACGCATCTGATGAAGTACTTACACCAATCTCTCCCATACCACCACTTCTAGCATCAGAAGAGATTAATAAAAAAGGAGTTGCAGTTGTAATTGGTTTAGGATCATTGTCTTGAGCTATTGCTCCTAATGACACTAAACATGATGTTATAAAAAGTATGTATTTTTTCATGATTAATTTTAACATAATTTTGGCAAATATAGCGTTTTATTGTAGTATTACTAACTTTTCATATTTTTCTCTTGATAAATTGCTAACAGTTGCATGAACTTTTAGCTTATAAATATAAACACCTTTTCCAATTTTATTTCCAAAATCATCTAAACCATTCCAAGTGATAGTTCTTGATAAACCACCTTGAGTTTGTACTTGTTGATTAATGGTTTTAACTAATTTTCCTGAAACTGTAAATATCTGAACTTGTACTTCTAAGGGTTCATTAGGTTTGTTATGATTAAACCAAAACTCTGTGTAATTCACAAAAGGGTTGGGGTAGTTTAATACATTTTCTAATAATAAACCATTGTCATTAACAACCACAAAATTTAACGTTAATTCTGTTGGGTTATTGTAAGTATCCCATGCTTTAACAGTAATTTTATGCGGTCCGGGTTCTAGATTTCTTAATTGAAAGTTAACAGTACCCTGTGTAAAGTCATCTAATGCGGTTTCATAATAATCGTTTAAAATAATTGGTTCTGCTTGATTATCATCTAAAATTGCAACAATATCATGATCTACAGCGGTTATAGAAGTGTTTATTCCGCTTTCATCCGACAGCTTTACAATAAGGTTTGGGGATTCATTGGTGTTACCGCCATCAATAAATGATTCGTCATTCATATACAATAACATTTCGGGTCCGACACTATCTTCAGGAGCATCATCATTAATACCACCTACAATAATACTAAAGTCAGAACCTCCTTTTTCTATTTGATTATCGCTTGCATACATGCTTACTTTTCCGTTACCATATGCAATTCTGACATCTCTTGGAACAATAAACTCAAAAGAAAACATTCCGTTTTGAACTGACGATTTACCTCTAAAAAGTTTACTTTCTTGTGAGTCAAAAGTATTCACAATTCCAAAATTGTCATTATCTAAAGTTTGCTTATCAATTGGCTTGTCGAAAATTGTTGTAAAAATAGTACCATTAAAATTTGGCAATAAATTATCATTGTTATCTGTGATAATTCCTTCGAATTTTACTTTGGAAAGCGCTTTTAAAGTATCAGTTGCTTGTGTTAGTAAAACGTTATTAAGTCTTGTCAGCTTAATGTTTGGTTTTGGAGTTGCCAGTTTCATGGCGGGATCTCCAAAGTAAAAAATAAAAAAGCGTTGATTACTGGAAGTTTCATTTTTTGCCTTTATAAGGCTTTCTGCAATAGCATCATCTGCGTTATCAAAATCTAAAACATATTTGGTTAAAGTTTTATTGAAACGTTCTCCAGTAGATATAAAAACATCTCTTGTAGAGGTTATCATGCTAACCGCACCACCATTATTATTTAAAAATAGTTGTTCACCAGCAGTATTTCTTAATGGATTATCGAATCTGGAGAATTCACAAGTAACAGTAATAAATAACGGAAGTTTATTGCTGTTGTTAAAACTTTGTATTTGAGGTATTTCTAAAATGCGTTCAGCAGCTAAGCCATCTTCACCGCCGTGTCCAAAATAATTAAAAACCAGACTGCCTTTTTCAATTGTATTGGTTATTGCTTCTTTAACTTCTGGATATCTTTCTCCTCCAGAGGATGTTTGTTGCTGATAGGCATCAGCATAAATTTTATTAATATTAAAATTGGGTTTGTATCTTTTAATGGTGTCAGCTATTTCTTCAAGACCGGTTTGTAAGGTTGCGTCAGAATCTTCATCTATATCATCTGCAACTAATGTAATAGCGTTTTTCCAGTCGCCAAATGAACTTGTATTGTAATAGCTTAAAATTTTATTTACAACATTATTGGCTTCTTGTTGGTTACTTACAGGTATTCTACCAGAGGCAATATCAATATTGTCAACACTTCTCATTAGTCCATCTGATTCGTCAATCATTACATAAAAATCATCAGTAACATAGGAAGAAACTAAATCAAAACTCTGAGTTGCATGAAAAGTAGGTACAATATTGTTGTTTCCGTTAATTCTGTCTTTATAATCATAAGAAGAATCACCAAAAAAGCAAACATATTTTAATTGTTGTTGAGGACTTGAATTGTCGTACACATGTTTAATAAAATCTCTGATTCCAACTACGTCTGGACTCCCAGAAGCAAATTCATTGAATATTTGATCTTTTGTTATTACAGCTGTTCTTAAGTTTGAATTTTGTTGATGGTAATCTGCTAATCTTTGTGCCTGTGAGCGTAAATTACTATCGGTAATAACTAAATATTCAATATTATTTAAAGCATGTAAATTCTGATTACTTATAAAAGAGTTTGAAATTAATTCAGGCTCATAATAATCATTTTCATTTAGTACAATGTATTCTTTTAATATTTCACTATTATCTAAAAAAGTAAAATTATCGTTATTAGATTGATTTGTTATCCTTGTTGGGTTTATTGGATCGGTAACATTCCAAATTTGAAAAATATTATTAGCGTTTAAAATTTCATAACCAATCGTTCCAATAGCATCAGCTGAATTAAAATTTCTAAAAGAGAATTGATTTCCGTTAGCGGCTAATATTTTTTTTCCTTTAACTTCAATGTAATTTAAAAACGCTTTTGCAGATGGATTTCCGTTGTTATTATAGTTTAAATTAATGCTAAAGCTATTGGCGGTTATAGTATTTGCAGAATTAGTAATCATTCTTGCCAAACCTGTGGTAGTTGAATTAGCAACAGGAGGGAAGCTTAATGTAGAGATGTTGGTGTTGTTAACGCTTACATTTAGAGTTGATTGTGAAGTAGACTGTGCAACAGCAGAAACTTTTATTAAAACTTCAGATCCGGGAACTGCGTTGTTAAAAGGAATGGTAAAGGTTTGATTGTTTTCTACAGCAAAACTTTCTCCAAACCATAATCTACCAAGTGCAAATAAATTTATATTTTCTCTCTCGTAAAAGGTATAATCGTCATATTCTGTAAAAATAGCAGAAGGCGTTTCATTTGTGATAGAAGGAGCGTTTAGAACTCTTTTTCCAGGACTTTCACCTATTGTTAAAAAATAATACGCTTTATCAGAATATATATTTTGTTGGTGTTCAACTTCATCTCGATATGGATTTACGTTCCATGAATGGGGACCAGTTGCGTAAAACAATACATAGTCGCCATTATTGAAAATGTTATCATCTTCTCCATGCACATAAATGGCGTTTTCTTGTAAATCATTATATCTAAAAGAAGCAGCAGGTTCTGGTAACATTGCGCCACCATTTCCGTAAATTTTTATATTTTTAGGATTGATATTACTAGTGTTTATACCTAAATTTTGAAGAAATTGAAGATCGATTTTAAAAATACCAGTGGTATCTACAGCAAATTTATACCAATTTCCGTTGGATAAAACACTACTGTTGTTTTGACCAATGCAATTAATTGAGTATATTATGATAGCTATTAGGAGTAATTTTTTCATAAATGTTGCTAAAATAACGATTATTATTGGTTGTTATTTTATTTATTTATAAATCCCAATAATAAAGCTTACAAAGTAACGTTAGTATATTGCTTAGTTATGGCATTGTGAAATAATTTGTTATAAAATAAGTTGTGGTATATTATAAATATTGTAAATTGCCACTCCCTTTAAATAATAAAAAATACATGAAAAGTACGGTAAAGTTATTTAGTTATTTAATCCTCGCTGGTGTAGTATTGACTTCTTGTAATAGTCCAAGAAGAAGCGGAGGCTCTAGCACATCTAACTTAACAGGATGGAATTTTAATGACCCTAATTATGGAGGTTACATAAAAGGGAAGTTTAAAGATGGTAGCGTACCTCCTGGTATGGTACATATAGAAGGTGGTACATTTACCATGGGGTTAGTTCAAGATGACGTAATGTTTGATTGGAATACAACACCAAAACAAATGCACGTTCGTTCATTTTACATGGATGAAGCTGAGGTAACCAACTCAGAGTATGGTATGTTTTTACAATATACCAAAGATGTATTCCCACCTGAAGAACCAGCTTACAAACATATTTATGAGTCTGTTTTACCAGATACCTTAGTTTGGAGAAAAGGTTTAGGTAATACAAATTTATTATCAGAAAACTATTTAAGACATCCAGCATATGCAGATTACCCTGTAGTTGGTGTTAGTTGGTTACAAGCTAACGAATACTGTAAATGGAGAACGAATGCAGTAAACTTAAAAATATTAATGGATAAAGGTGTTATTACTAACATTTTTAAAGAAGATTCAATTGAATTTAAAGGTAAAAATAACTTCGATACCGATGCTTATTTAACAGATCCTTATGCGTTGTTTGATGGTGATTCTTCAATTTATAAAAAAGGTATTCCTGTACCACGTAAAAAAAATGATCCAAAACCTACAAAAAATGGTTTTACTGGAAGACAAGTAACTTCTTCAGATGGTATTCTTTCTCAAAAATTTAGACTACCAACAGAAGCAGAGTGGGAGTATGCCGCAAAATCATTATTTGAAAATAGAGAGTATAACAATATTCGAGGAAGAAAAAAATATGCTTGGTCAGGTAAATATACCAGAAACAAAACAAGGGCTAAGCGTGGTGATCAAATGACCAACTTTAAGCAAGGTAAAGGAAATTATAGTGGAATTGCAGGTTGGAGTAGTGATATGGCTGATATTCCTAATAAGATTAAAAGTTACCCGCCAAATGCTTTTGGTTTATATGATATGTCAGGTAACGTATCTGAATGGGTAGCTGATGTTTACAGACCAATAATTGATTCAGAAGCTAATGATTTCAATTATTTTAGAGGTAATATCTTCACTAAGAAAATGATTAATGAAGATGGTAAAGTAGTTATTTTGGCAGATGGACAAGTTGAGTATGATACTTTGGTTAATGGAAATGTAATGCCAAAAGGTTTACCAGGAAGCGTTAAATACATTCCAATTACAAGAGATGATACCTTCATGAGAAGAAATTATGTAGTTGCTGATAACTCTGATTTAAATGATGGAGATCAAAGATCTTCTAAGTTCTTTGATTACGATAAAGAACAAATTGAAACTGCACCAAGGATGTATAACTCTCCTGTTAAACCTGAAAAAGAATTAGATTCTTTAGGTAATGTAGTTAATCAGTTTGAATACGATAAAAAGAAAAGAACTACACTTATTAGTAACAAGACAAGAGTTTACAAAGGTGGATCATGGGCAGATAGAGAGTACTGGTTAGACCCAGCTCAAAGAAGGTATTTCCCTGAGTATATTTCAACAAACTATATTGGATTTAGATGTGCTACTGATAAAGTAGGTCCAATGATGAAAAATGCAAAAAGAACAGCTACACCAAGATATGCAAAGCAATAAGCTGAATTTTTAATCATATTATAATAAAACCTCGTTTTTTAAAACGAGGTTTTTTATTTTTACTCTATGAAGATAGATGATTTATACACACTTTATGCGCAAGAGTATAAAGTGGACACAGATACTAGAAATATCAGAAAAAATTCTCTTTTTTTTGCACTAAAAGGAGCTAATTTTAATGGTAATGAGTTTGCTGAGCAAGCTCTTGATAAAGGTGCTAGTTATGTTATTATTGATGAAAAAAAGTTTAAAGTTAATAATAAGTGTATTTTAGTAGATAATGTTTTAAATACATTGCAAGAATTAGCTAACTATCACAGAAATCAATTAAATATTCCTTTTATAGCTTTAACTGGTAGTAATGGTAAAACAACAACTAAAGAGCTTATAAATGCTGTTTTATCTAAAAAATATAAAACTGTTGCAACAAAAGGGAACCTTAATAATCATATTGGAGTACCTTTAACTCTTCTCAGTATTAGATTAGATACGGAAATAGCTATTGTTGAAATGGGGGCTAACCACCAAAATGAAATTGCTTTCTTATCATCTATTGTAGAACCTGATTTTGGTTATATTACTAATTTTGGTAAAGCACATTTAGAAGGTTTTGGATCTGTTGAAGGAGTTATTAAAGGTAAATCTGAGTTATATGATTTTTTAATTGAAAATAATAAGTCAGTTTTTATTAATCCAGATGATAAAATACAAGTAGCCAAAACTAGAAATGCTAAACGAATCCCATTTAATGAATCTATTAGTTTCTTAGAGGCTAACCCATATGTTAAATTATCTTTTAATAATACTATTTTACAAAGTAAACTTATAGGAAGTTACAACTATAATAATATTGCTGCAGCAATAACAATAGGGAATTATTTTAATGTAGAAAAAGATCAAATAATTAATGCTATTCAAAGTTATTCACCAACTAATAATAGATCTCAAATAATAGAGAAAAATGATTTAAAAATCATATTAGATGCTTACAACGCTAATCCATCTTCTATGAACGCAGCATTAGATAATTTAAGCTTGTTAAATGATGTTTCTAAAATAGCTATTTTAGGAGATATGTTTGAGTTAGGAACCGATAGTGAATATGAGCATCAAAGCATTGTAAATTTAGCACGCGATAAAGGTTTGCATGCCATATTTATAGGTAAACAATTCTTTAATACAGATGCTAATGAAAGGTACGAGTTTTTTGAAGACTTTATAAGTTCTTTTAATATTGAGAAATATCGTAATTCAACAATTTTAATAAAAGGCTCAAGAGGAATGGCTCTTGAGCGTATATTAAATTATATTAATTGATGTTTTCTTTATGATATGCTAATAAATTATCAATAGGTCTTTGTATAACACCTGTGATTTCTAAATTATGCTTATTGGCAACTTTTTCTAAAGTATCATTAAAATAATGTGCAATTGATCCGATAAAATAAATAGGGGTTTCTTTTGTTTTTCCGTAAGGTAATATTCTATATTTAAAAAACTCTTGAAACCCTTTTTTAATAGTTTTCTTTATATATTTTTCTTCTTTAAATTCAAACATGAATCTAGCAAAAGAAGCTAAATACATATTAGGATTAGGCATTCTATATAAATTCTCTTTTATAGTATCTGGATCTAAATTAAATTGTTTGCTGAAACTTTCTGAAATTTTTTTAGGCATTTTATTATAAAAATAATCTCTAATTAATTGCTTTCCAAAATAATTACCACTAGCTTCATCCATCAATGTATACCCTAATGATGCAACTTTCATATGTAATTTTTCACCATCAAAATAGCAACTATTAGAACCAGTACCTAAAATACAAACTACTGCAGGAGATTTTCCAGAGGCTGCATAAACAGCAGCTAGCATATCTTCTGCTATATTTATTTCTGCATTTATAAACACTTCTTTTAAAACTTCTTTAAAAATAGCTACAGGTTTAGGAGTACCACAACCAGCTCCATAAAAATGTACTTCTGTCACATCATCTTTAATATTTATGAGTTGAAACATATTGATAATTCTGTTTTTAAGTTCTTCTTGTGGAACAACAGCAGGATTTAATCCTAATGTTCGTACTCTAAATACTTCACTCTTATTATGGTCTAAAGCAATCCAATCTGCTTTAGTGGATCCACCATCGGCTATTAAAATCATAGTTTGTTTGTTGTCTTTATCAAATATAATTGTTCATTTTTGTATACACAATACCTAGTAAAAACTCAATCGTTTTCGTTGTGCTTTTGGTATATAATTTGATGTTTTTTTTGAAATTATTAACTTAAATTTGACCTTAAATAGTAGAAGTATGTTTTTTTTGAAAAAAAAAGAAATCCCTTTAACAGAATTATTTACTGATACTTTTGTAGATATTCATTCGCATTTACTTCCCGGTATAGATGATGGTGCAAAAGATTTAAATCATTCAGTAGAATTAATACGCAAAATGTCCAGCTACGGAATTAAAAATTTTATAACAACTCCACATGTTTTAGGAGATGTTTACCCTAATTCTTCCTCTTTAATTAAAGAAAAATTAAAAGAAGTTCAACAAGCTCTAATAAATAACGGATTAAATGATATTAATATTTCTGCTGCTGCTGAATATATGATGGATGAACAATTTGTAGCGCTACTTAAAAATGATGATATACTTACATTAAAAGATAATTTTATTTTAGTTGAAATGTCTTATTTTAATGCTCCTTTTAATTTATATGATATTTTGTTTGAGATTCAATTAAAAGGATACAAACCTGTTTTAGCTCATCCGGAGCGTTATAATTTTTATCATAACAATTTTGAAAGCTATTATAAATTAAAAAAAGCAGGGTGTTTATTTCAATTGAACCTTCTTTCTTTAACAGAGCAATACGGGAAAGGCGTTAAAAAAACTGCCGATAAATTATTAAAAAATAATTTATATGATTTTGTAGGTACAGACACTCATCATCATAATCATTTAAAACTTTTAAAAAGTTTAGGGACAGTAAAAGTTAAAAAGAATATCGACAAATTGATAGGTAACAATAGTAAGTTTAAACAATAAAAAAGGAGCAAATTTGCTCCTTTTTTTTATTTAAATATTTTTTTATACCACGGTGTATTGTCTGTGGCCACATTGCCATAACCATATCCATAACCGTATCCATAACCATAACCATAACCTCTCGCCATATCTGTATCATTTAAAACAATTGACATGTTTGGTAGTTTATTATCTTTATACAAAGTTTGCGGTACAATTAACATTCGTTTGTCTAGATAATTAGCCCTAGTAACGTATAAGAAAACGTCAGAGTATTTTGAAATCAATAAAGTATCCGTAACCAAATTTACAGGTGCGGTATCTACCATAATATAATCATACTCTTCTCTTAATTCGTTAAACATATCGTTAACTTTAGATGTCATCATTAATTCAGCTGGGTTTGGCGGAATTGCACCTGAAGCTATAATATCTAAATCTTTCAATTCAGGAACTCTAAATTTCAAGTCATTAAGAGTTATATTATCATTAGTAATAAAGTTAGTTATACCTTTTCTATCAGGAATTCCCAAGTACTCTGTTACTTTAGGAGCTCTTAAATCCATTCCAATTAGGATTACTTTTTTACCTGATAATGCCAATGTAGCTGCTAAGTTTATTGATATAAAAGACTTACCTTCTCCACTAGTTGTAGAGGTGATAAATATTGTTTTTCCTTTTTCATGATTAACACTTGAAAGCATGAAATCTAGGTTTGTTCTCAGTAGCCTGAATGCCTCTGCAGTACTTGATCTAGCGTCTGTATTTACAACAATTTTTTCTTTAATTTCAGAATGAGGAACATCTCCTAAGAATGGAATGTTTGTTGCTTCTTCAATATCTCTTTTAGTGTGAACTTTAGTGTCTAATAAATCTCTAATGTAAATTATTATAAAAGGTATAATTAAACCTAATAATAATGAAGCCAAAAGGATGATTTTCTTTTTAGGAGATACAGGAATATCTGAAGCATATGCTTTATCGATTATTTTAGCATTAGGCACAGTGACAGCCAAAGATATGGCTGTTTCTTCTTTCTTTTTTAATAAATAAGAATATAAACCAGCAATAATTTCTTGCTGTCTGGCAATATCTAAAAACTCTCTTTCTTTAGTTGGTATAGATGATATTTGATTGTTAAATCTCCCTGCTTCTCTTTGTAGGGTGTTTACTGTAATCTCAAGTGATTTTTGTTGATTATTTAAACTATTCTTAAGAGCGTATTTAATATTATTTATATTTTCTTGAAGTTCAATAACAACCGTGTTTTTCTCACCTGCACTTTTTAATAATCTATTTTTTCTTAATAAGAGTCCATTATATTCTGCTATTGATTTAGCAATATTTGGATCTTCTAGTCCTAAGTTAGATGGTAATAAGCCATTTTGAGATAATTCTTTATTTAATGATTTAACTAAGCTTAATTGTGTATTGGCATCAATTAATTTTTGTCTGTTTAAAGCACTAGTTTCTAAAAATAATTTTGCTTCAGATTGAATATCTGTAATGTTATTTCTATTCTTAAAACTTTTAACCTTATCATCTACCCTAGCTAATTCCTTTCCAATATTTTCAAGTCTGTCTTTAATAAAATCATTCGTTTTCTCAGAGACTTGATTTTTATCTTCAATAGCATCTTTGTTGTATTGAGCAACAATTTCATTTAAAATATCTTCAGCTTCTTCTTTTACAGCAGAAGTATATGATAGTTTTAAAACACTTGAATTTTTATTAATAGGTGATACTGATAATGTTTTAATACAATTATCTATAGTATTATTAATTGGAAGAATATTAATGAAAATTATGTTATCAGTTTCATCATTAAAAAATGATGTTTTATTAATTATAATAGCTCCAGTTACTTCTGTTTGAAAGCTTTCTCCAAAATTTAGATTATTTTTCTCTATTAAAAGTTCTTCTTGTTCTATAGTAAAATTAAAAGAGTTATTATTAATTTTAGTAACAGTTAATTGTATTGCTTCCTCTAAGTTTTCTAATATAGAGTCTGTAACTGTGATCTTGATAGGTGAAATACGGTATAATTCTGAATTTTTTAATCTACCTTCAGTTATATATTGAATATTAAGATTTAAATTACGAATAACATCGTTTGTTATTTTTCTAGATTTTAATATTTCAATTTCATTATCAATATTATTTGAACTACCACCTATTATACCTAAATCTTTAAAAGCCTCCAATTCTGCAGAAATCCCAGATTTTTTATCATCTTTTATTAAGATAGTCGTTGAAGCAGTATATTTAGGTGTAGAATATCTTAAATATAAAAAGGCTCCGACTAAAGCGATAATTACCCCCATTAAAAACCATTTCCAATGGATGATATATTTTTCTAATTCAGCTCTGATATTGATAGCGTCGTTATCCTCAATTTGTTGTGAATATATTTTCTGATTATCCATTTATATTATCTAGTTAATACGGCAATTAGTGATACAATTATTGAACCTATTGATACAAAAAGTCCAGTATTTCTGTTATAAGCAGCATCTTGTGATGATGATCTATTTGGTTGAATATAAACCATATCATTTTGTTGCAAATAATATATTGGAGATGTAAATAATTCTTTAGATAATAAATCTACTTTAAATTCTATCTTCTTATTATCAATTTCTCGAATTACATACACGTCTTTTCTAACACCAGTAATGTTTAAATCTCTGGCAAGACCAATTGCTTCTAAAATTGTAATTCTCTCATTAGGAATAGTAAATGTCCCAGGACTTTGTACATCACCCAAAACGGTTACTTTAAAATTAGATATTCTGATATTAATGGTAGGACTTTTAACATAATCAGGATCTAATTTATTTCTTAATAACTGTATGGCTTCTTCTCTTGTTAGACCTGCTATTTTTATTTTACCAATAACTGGGAAATCAATATAACCATCATTATCAACTAAGTAAGATTGTTGTTGGGGTGTTCCAATTGCATTGTTTGTAGCTGTTGCATAATTTACAGCAGGAAGGTTAAATGCTTTAACAGCTTCTAAATCAATTGCAGTAACTGTGATTTGTAATAAATCATCAGGTTTAAAAATAGTTTTATACGAGTTCGATACTTCAGACTGATTAATATTATCATTTTGAAAGTAAACAATGTTTTTTTTTGATACACAACTCATTAGTTGGAATGTCAAAAAAAATAAAACAATTTTTTTAAAATATTGCATGAATATAAATTTTGGGCGAAAGTAGTAAATTAATTTAAAATTTTTCCATCAAGCTTTTCGTAAACTGAGTTGTTGGATTTAAATTCAGGTACTATTTTTTTAATAAGTTTTACGGTATTTAAATTGTCAATTTGATTATTGTTAACACACAAGTTTTCAATTTCAGTTTTAACGTTACTAAAATCAATTTCTTGTGTTTTTGCAATCATTATTTTTTCATGGTAAGTAGGAGTGGTATTTTCACCATTAGCAAGTAATTCTTCGTAAAGTTTCTCACCGGGTCTTAAACCTGTGATTTTAATGTCAATATCATCTGGATAGCTTAGCCCAGAAAGCTGAATCATTCTTTTGGCGATTTCAAATATTTTAACTGATTTACCCATGTCAAAAATATAGATTTCACCACCTTTACCCATGGTACCAGCTTCAAGTACTAATTGACAAGCTTCCGGAATTGTCATAAAATACCTAGTAATATCTTTATGAGTTACTGTTAATGGCCCGCCATTTTCGATCTGTTTCTTGAACAACGGAATTACAGAACCATTAGACCCTAAAACGTTTCCAAACCTAGTTGTTGTAAATTTAGTGTTATGATTTTCCTTACTTAAACAACTAATATACATTTCAGCAACACGTTTGGTTGCCCCCATGACGTTAGTTGGGTTAACAGCTTTATCCGTAGATACCATAACAAAACGTTCTACATTATTCTTTACAGATAAATTTGCTATATTTTTTGTGCCTCCAATATTTATTTTAACAGCCTCATAAGGATTACTTTCCATCAAAGGAACATGTTTGTAAGCAGCAGCGTGGTACACTTTATTAGGTTGATATTTTAGAAATATCTGTTCCATTCTTTCGTAGTCACGAATGTCACTAACTATTGATATAAAGTTTTTTACTCCTTTTCTAAGTAATTCTTGTTGTAATTCATACAATGGAGATTCTGCTTGATCTATTAAAATAAGTAGTTTATGCTTGTAGTTACTTACTTGTCTTGATATTTCACTACCTATAGATCCAGCAGCACCGGTAACTAATATTATTTTATCAGTAACGTCCCTTTTAATAATAGGGTTGTCAATTATAATAGGTTCTCGGTCAAGCAGATCTTCAATCTTAACTTGTTTAATTTGATTCGCTTCAAAATCACCACCAATCCACTTTGAAAATGGTGGTACAATTTTTGGCTGAACTCCAAGTTCTATTAATTGATCAGTAAGATAAAGTAACCTTTCAGATTTAATATTTTGAATAGAAAGAATGATCTCTTTAATATTTTTACGCTGAACAAACTCTTTGGTTATTTGTTTTCTACTGTAAATTTTAATTCGATCTATTTTCTTTCCTATTTTATAGCTATCATCATCAATAAAACCGACTACTTCATAATTATTTTGAGTGTCCCTGTTAAGAGCTCCGTACGTAATTAAACCAGAATCACCTGCACCATAAATCATAACGTTAGTAATGTCATTTAACTCAGAGGTTATAATTTCATACATTGATTTAAATATAAATCTACTAACAACTAATATAAAAATAGTTGTGAAGTAATGTATTAAAATGATAGTTTTAGGTATTGTGTAAGAAGGAAATACTTTAAAAACGTTATTAAAAGCAACCATTAACATGATAGCAATAGAAGCCATGGTGACTCCCAAAAATACATTAAAAGCATCTCTTGTACCAGTATGTCTAATAATACCTCTGTTTGATCCAACTAACCAAAAACTTATCGAAAATACAATAGCTATAAATGGTATTTGATATAGTAAATCAAAGGTGTTAAAGTCAAACGAAGCATTAAAACGTATAGAATACGCTAAAATGAATGATAGACAAACCAGTGTAATATCTATAAATAAAACAAGCCAATGAGATGCATGTTTATTTAAAGCTTTTAAAAGTACTTTTCTCAGCATTTTATTCGGTTCAATCGGTTAAATATACGATTAAATAATGATAAGCAATTTATTTAGCTATTTGTTAGTGCTTAAATCTTTTTCATTTGTTGCTTCATCATGGCCATTTGATCTTTTAACATACCATGTTTATCTAACTTTTTAGCTTCATTCATAAGTGTAGTAGCCTCTCTTTTTCTTCTTTTAGTCATAGCTATTCCTGCTAATTGGAGTTTAGCCATTGCTAAATCATGATCCATAGATAAACCTAGGTTAACAGCTTTTTTTAAGAATTTTTCAGCTTTTGTAATGTTTGTTTGTGATAACATAATTCCATGTAGGTAATTATAATATCCTTGTTGTTTAATAGTAAGTGCAGTTTCTGGATTTTTAATATATGATAACCATTTTTTAGCAGCCTCAAAATTTTGAGTTCTTAATTGTAAAAAAGCTAACAAAATGAATTCATTTTTAAAATAGAATAACACAAATAATCCAGCTAATAACAATAATGCAATTCCATTACCAATATGACCTTGACTAAATTCGTATACAGACCATGCAGTTATGATAACTGCTAAAACTAATTTTATATTTTTATTGAACATGTTCTTTATTTAAGCGTGACAAAATTACATTTTTATCTTAGAAATGATTACTACTTATAAAATTTTTGATGTTTAAACCATGCTAAAGTCCCTAAAATAGCAACAAAAGTTATAGAATAATACACAGATGAAGGTGTAATAACTCTATCACCACTTGCATATGAGTGTAATCCAGATAGGTAAAAATTAACTCCAAAATAGGTCATCATAATAGATGCATAAGCTAAAATAGACCATAAATTAAAGGTATATCTACTTCTTAAGCCAGGAATTAAACGCATGTGAAGCACAAAAGCATAAATCATTATTGAGACTAAAGCCCAAGTTTCTTTAGGGTCCCAACCCCAATATCTTCCCCAGCTTTCGTTTGCCCACATTCCTCCTAAAAAGTTACCTACGGTAAACATAACCAATCCAACAACAACTGTCATCTCATTAATAATGGTAAGTTCTTTAATATTGGTAGACATTTTATTTTTGTTTTTATGATTAGTAAAAACCATTAAAAACAGGGTAACAATACCTAAAATCATACCAAGGGAAAAAGGACCATAGCTAGCAACAATTATAGATACGTGAACCATTAGCCACCAAGAGTTAAGTACAGGTTGTAAGTTAGCAATTTCAGGGTCTAACCAATTCATGTGAGCGAATGATAATATTATTGATGTAACAAAAGTTGCAGCACCAATTGTTAATGCTGATTTTCTATTAATAAATAAACCAAATAACATAGTAGACCAAGCTACGTAGATTATACTTTCATAAGCATTACTCCAAGGTGCATTACCGCTGATGTACCATCGAAGTATTAGTCCAAAGGTGTGATACAGGAAACTTACTAAAATTAACGCTATAATTCCTTTAGTAAGGTAATTTAAAACCTTTGATTTTGAATAAAATATCTGCAATATCACAAATATGATTAAAAACACACCTAGAATGCTATAATACTTAGCTAAGGCTTTAAAAATACTAAGTTTGTTGTATAGAATTTCGGTTTCAACTTTATCTTTACTAGGTATAACATTAGCTCCATTTTTTCTTTGGAAATTTTTAATACCATCTAAAACTTGATTAGCTTTAGAATAATCTCCTGTTTTTTGAGCAGAAGTTAGTGTTTGTAAATAAGTAGGAAGTAATCTTGGAAGCATTTTAGCATCTTCTCCAGTAAACTTAGCATCAAAAAGTTCAGGGTGTGAAACCCATTTATTGTTTTCGTCATTTGGAACCGGATATATTTTTAAAATACTACCACTTAAAGCAGCCCACATTAAACCAATTCTTTTGTCAACCTTTAAAAGATCTTTTTCAAATTTATTTTGAATTCTTGATTTTTGAGCTTCAGAAACTTGTTCTTTTATTTTATATTCTCCTGTTGGAGTTAAAAAATCAGAAAACTTTCCATATTTAGCATTTTCTTCAACACCTAATAACTTTCTTATTTCTTTGTTTCCTTTATCACCAAGGTAAATGAAAGGGACATCAAACCAAAGACGTGAATTCTGAGTCATTGACAATAAAACCTGACTAGGGCTCATGTTTTTAAATGAATTATCATGAGCTACTTTCCTAACCAATTCTGAAGCAAAAGTATGGGCGGGTTTCATTCTACCACCAACATCTTGAATTACTAATTTGCTAAATTCATTAGCATGAGATTCATCAATAATATCAGCAGAAAGAATACTGTCTATTTGCTGATTTGTTAATTGTATTACTTTATGTTTATTATGATTTTCTGGTGCCTGTTGTTGTGCATGATTTTCATGGTTATGTCCATCGTGATCTGAGTGATCATGATCTTGAGCATAAGTAAAGCCAAAGAAAAAGAATGCAACTAAAGATAATGCAGCTTTATTTTTTTTATTTCTGATTTTTTTAAGCTTCTTTTTTAAATCGTCAAAACGTGTATTTTTAGCAAAAAGCATCGAAATTAATCCAGTGTATAGTAATGAGTACCCAAAATAGGTAACAAACATACCCCAAAAGTCATGATTAACAGATAAATGGGTTTGCTCTACAGCTTGGCCTTCATTTTTATAACTAGATTGGAAAAATTTATAACCTTTATAGTCCAAAATATGATTCATGTAAATTCTATAATCAAAGGTTTCATCAGTATCAATAACTGTTATTTCACTAGCATACGCTGCAGCGCTTTCAGAGCCTGGATATTTTTCTAATTGAAAATCATTCAGTTTAACACTAAATGGAGTTTGTAATTGTTTAGCTCCGTACCAGGCTCTAAAATTTAAACCACCAACACTAAATTCTTTTTTACCATCAGTGTTAAATTGACCGCCTGTAAATTCTATTCTTTTAGTTTCTCCGTTTGTGCTAATATCAAAAACAACAACATCAAATTTTTTATTGTCTTTTCGACCTCTGACTGTTTTAATCTCTCCTTTTTCAGCAGGTTTAGGCACAACAAACTGTAATCCGCCAACATTATGTAATGTTAGGTATTGAAAGTTAAAAGCACTATCTTTAACTATAGTTCCTCTTTTTTGATCAGCCATTCTTAGCCAATCACCGTCTGCTTTGGTAGTAACTTTTAAATTACCATTTTCATAAAAAAAGTTAATGGTAGCATTTTTATCTGGAGCATCAAAACCAACAAGAATATTGTGAATATTTTGTAATGTGCCTTTTTTAATATAGTGTTCATGCCTTGTGCCTTCACTACTTTCTACAAAAAATAAGTGTTCGGTTCCGTTTTCATCTAATACCATTTTCTTTTCTGCCCACGGAATATAATCAACTAATTTAAAGTCTATAACATTAGGAGCTTCGTCTTTTGTTGGTTGGAAAGTTTCTGTAAATGAAACATTATTTGTTCCCCATGCAGATAATAGAAGTTTGTTATTGGTTTCTTTTTGAAATTCGCTATTGTCAATAATTACATTTAAATAGTTGGTATCTGATAAAAAAGTGTTTGTTGTTTCCCCTTCATCAATAATCATCATACCTTCAAAGCCAATATATCTTGTGATTCCTGCTCCAATTATGATGAATAAAAAAGCAATATGGAACATGAAAACTGTCCATTTTTCTTTTTTATAAAGTTTGTATCTAAAAATATTACCAAAAAAATTGATAACAAAAAATACCATAATTAATTCAAACCACCAGGTATTGTAAACTAGTTTTTTTGCTGTTTGAGTTCCAAAATCATTTTCGATAAAGGTAGCTACTCCCATAGCTATTGCAAAAACGAAAAATAAAACAGCCATTAATTTGGTAGAGTAGAGTGTATTTAAAACTTTTTTCATTTGATGTAAATTTCTGTTGTAAAAGCACACTCACTAGTAGTAAAAATGTAATTTTTGTATAGTTATAATCACTTGTTAGGTAAAGTTGTGATTGCGCTCGAACAAAACTTCGCAAATTTACGTAAACAATAAGTAAAAACAGTTTAAATTCAACTCTTTTTTAGTGTTTAGACTAAGTTAAAATTATCAAAAAATATATTGTGGTTAAAAAGAATTATTCAGCAATTTTTTCTCCCATTTTAACAAAAGTTTCAAGCTTGTTTTTAGTGTTTTCTAGTAAATCTTTGTCAATGCTTATTTTGTTTTTATCAACCAACATAACAATTGTCGATCCACCAAAAGCAAAATACCCCATTTCATCTCCTTTTTTTACAGGTTCTTCTGCTTTGTATGTAGAAATAATACTACCAACCATGGTAGCGCCAACAGGAGCTAAAAGTATGTCGCCTTTATCTTCAGTAGACAAAATGCAGTATTCACGCTTATTTTCACAAAAAACCTTGGTGAAGTTTTTGATAAGGGCGTATGGAGAAACAGATAAATAGTGACCTTTTATTTTTTTCGATTCAGATGGTGTTCCATTGTAAGGAAAATGATACCTGTGATAATCATTAGGAGCTAAACGGAGAATAATCATGGCGGCATTTTTATATTGTTCAGCTAGTTTATTATCTGCTAAAAATTCTTTTAGTGTAAACTTTCTTCCTTTTATATAAAAATCATGAACAGCATCAATACTCTCAAAAGCAAGTAACTTTCCGTCTCCAGGTGAAACAATTCCATTCTCAATCTCTCGAGCTTCAGGTTTTAATTTTCTGTAAAAAAAATCGTTAAATGACGTGTATTCATTTACTGGCTTAACAGCTTCAGTCATATCAATGCCAAGCTGCTTAACAAAACTGTCTATTTTTTTTGTAGAGTTTGGTTTATTCATCAAGTTACCGTAGTAAGTAGATAAAAACTTTCTTTTAACCATTGGTAAAATAGTAATTCTACCAAACGGATTGTTATATAGAAACTTTAAAAAACCTTCACCTGGTGGGGTTTCAGTTTCTAATTCTCCTGTTTTTCTATTGATGAATTTTATTTTCATGTTTATTCTTCTTCTGTACTATCAATTAAAATATCAAGCATGTCTATGGCAGCTTGTGCAATTTTAGTTCCTGGACCAAAAACGCCAACAGCGCCAGCATCAAATAAAAACTGATAGTCTTGAGCAGGTATTACTCCGCCTACAATTACCATAATGTCTTCTCGTCCGTATTCTTTTAGTTCTGCTATAACTTGTGGAACTAATGTTTTGTGTCCCGCAGCTAAAGAGGAAATACCTAAAATGTGTACATCATTTTCTATTGCTTGTTTGGCAGCCTCTTTTGGAGTTTGAAATAATGGACCTACATCTACATCAAACCCTAAATCAGCATAACCCGTTGCAACAACTTTTGCACCTCTATCATGTCCGTCTTGACCAAGTTTAGCAATCATAATACGAGGTCTTCTACCTTCTAATTCTGCAAATTTATCTGCTAGCTCACTAGCTTTTTTAAATAGAGAATCATCTTTTATTTCTTTACTATACACACCAGAAATTGTTTTATGAACAGCTTTGTGTCTGCCAAATTCAGCTTCTAAAGCATCGGAAATTTCACCTAAAGTAGCTCTGTTTCTTGCAGCTTTAACGGCTAAATCTAATAAATTACCCTTACCAGTTTTAGCACAGTTGGTTAATTCTGCTAAAGCCTTATTAACGTTAATTTGATTTCGTTTTTGTTTTAAATCATTTAAACGAGCAATTTGAGATTGTCTTACGGCTTCATTGTCAACTTCTAAAATGTGTAATGGATCTTCTTGCGCTAATTGATACTTGTTAACACCAACAATAACATCTTGTCCGCTATCAATTCTAGCTTGTTTAATAGCTGCGGCTTCTTCAATTCTCATTTTTGGAATGCCCTTTTCAATAGCTTTGGTCATTCCGCCTAATTCATCTACTTCTTGAATTAATTCCCAAGCTTTATATGCAATATCTTCTGTTAATTGCTCTACATAATAACTACCTGCCCACGGATCGACTGTTTTTGTAATTTGTGTTTCTTGTTGTAAGTAGATTTGAGTATTTCTTGCAATTCTGGCAGAAAAATCTGTAGGCAAAGCAATTGCTTCATCTAATGCATTTGTATGTAAACTTTGAGTACCACCAAATGCTGCGGCCATAGCTTCAATTGTAGTTCTGGCTACGTTGTTAAATGGGTCTTGTTCCGTTAAACTCCAACCACTTGTTTGGCAATGCGTTCTTAATGCTAGTGATTTTGGGTTTTTAGGGTTGAATTGCTTAACTAGTTTAGCCCAAAGCATCCTTCCGGCACGCATTTTTGCAATTTCTTTAAAGTGATTCATTCCTATCGCCCAGAAAAATGATAGGCGAGGAGCAAACGAGTCGATATCCATACCTGCAGCTAATCCGGTTTTAATATATTCTAAACCGTCTGCTAATGTGTAAGCTAATTCAATTTCTGGAGTAGCGCCAGCTTCTTGCATATGGTAGCCAGAAATTGAGATTGAGTTAAATTTTGGCATATTATTACTGGTGTACTCAAAAATATCAGCAATAATTTTCATAGAAGGAGTTGGTGGGTAAATATAAGTGTTACGCACCATAAATTCCTTTAAGATGTCATTTTGAATAGTTCCTGATAACAATTCAGGAGCAACCCCTTGTTCTTCAGCTGCTATGATGTAAAATGCTAAAATTGGTAGTACTGCCCCGTTCATAGTCATGGAAACAGACATTTTATCCAGCGGAATTTGGTCAAACAACACCTTCATGTCTTCAACAGAATCAATAGCTACACCAGCTTTACCAACATCACCTTGAACACGATCATGATCTGAGTCATAGCCTCTGTGAGTTGCTAAATCAAAAGCTACGGATAGTCCTTTTTGTCCTGCAGCTAAGTTTCTTCTGTAAAAAGCGTTGCTTTCTTCTGCGGTAGAAAAACCAGCGTATTGTCTAATTGTCCATGGTCTTCTTACATACATAGTGGAGTAAGGGCCGCGTAGGTTTGGAGCAATACCTGCAACAAAATCTTCGTGAAGGAAGTTTTTGATGTTGTTATCTTGATTTTTATCAACCTTTATATTAGATACGTCTTTCCTATTCATTTTGGATGTGTGAATTTAAACATGCGTAGAATAATTCAAATGCAATAAATGTTTTTATAGCTTGATTTTTGAAATCATGCTCTTTTAAATTTAGCAGTGGAGCAATTAGAAGAGGATCGTTGTTATAACTTTCTCTAAAAGTTAGGATAAAATCTTTTATATTATTGTTGTTGCAATGAGATATGATTTTATCTGAAAATTCTTCTTTATAATTTATGATGTAAACGAAGTCTTTCTCCATGATTTTACTAATGTATTTTTCGTAAAATTCTATGTCTTCGAATTTTTTTAGCTCCTCTGATGTGAAAGCTCTAAAACTTAAATAAGAAAGCTTGTGTTTATCGTTGAAACTTTTGATCCAAACATAATCATCAAGTTTGTCATGAGATTTTCTGAGTAGCTGTAAGGATTTGTCTGAAGAAAGCTCAGTTAAAAGAGTAGGGAAATTAACCTTTTCTTTTGATAGTTCTTCAAGGTATAATTCATAGGCTTTTTGTGATGAATCTTTTTCAATATGATAATAATCACAAATTAAATCTTCGAAAGTGTTTACCATTTCTTCGATGAAGTTATCATAAGAATTATCACTGAAACTATAAATAGACTCATGCTGAGAAAAGCTCAACTTGTGAATGAAAATAAAAGCAAAAAAAAGAAAAAATTTATTCATGTCCTAGTCGTTGTTGTTCAAGCTTTTCAGCAAGTCTTTTTTGAATGATTGGTTGAATTAATGTTTTTTCAGCTCTTGGTTTTACAAAAGGAAATAATTCTAAATCATTTTTCATAGTGTCATTTTGATTTTGGATTTTATTGGTTCCTAATAAAACCAATTCACTAGCATCAAATTGTTCTTGTTCTTTTGTGGCAGATTCACTTATTTTTCTTTGGATAATTCCTTCTTTTAATTGTTTTAAAAAGCCTCCTCCTTGTTCAATTAATTTGAAAATTTCTAACGCTTTTTCTGATAGCTGGTCGGTTAACGCTTCTATGTAATAAGTTCCGTTTGCTATGGTGTGAGCGTTTACCATTTCGCTTTCTTCCTGTAAAATCAATAGTTGGTTTCTAGATATTCTTTCACCAAACTCATTAGACTTGTGGAAAATTTCATCATATGAAATATTAAGTACTGTGTTGGCTCCACCTAAAATTGCACTCATGCACTCTGAGGTGGTTCTAAGCATATTTACATTGTAATCGTATAATGTTTTATTTCGTAAACTTGGTTGAGCTACTATATGTGGAGTTGCATTGCTAATTTTGTATTCATTAAGAAGTGCTTGCCATAAAACTCTAAAAGCTCTTAATTTGGCAATTTCAAAGAAATAATTACTTCCTACAGCAAAATTAAAATGAATTTTAGAAGCAATATCTTCGCCAAAGTAATTTAAATATTCGTTTGCATGAGCTAGAGTGTAAGCTAGTTGTTGCGGTATGTTAGCTCCTGCGTTTTGATAGATGTTAGCGTTAATACTTAAGCTGTTTGGAGTTGTTTTTGCAATGTTTTTTAAAAGATCATGATCTTTATTTAGGTTGTAAAACCAATTACCCGTACTAGCTAAGTTTCCGATTATGTCTACATTGTAGAAAACATTTTCTGAATTACAAAGCTTATGAATTTGATTAATAAAGCTATCATCTAAAAAAGAAAGCTTAAAGTAGATAGTGTTTTTGCTTATATCGATGTTAGCTAAAATTATTTCGATATTGAAACTACTTTCTGCTTTAAATTCAATAGCGTTAGCTCCTCTTTGAAGAGCATCTACTGCTAATTTATTGGCAACTATTTCATCGTCTATAAAAATACTTTCACATGTAGCGTAGCTTTTGTTAGGTAGTTTTATAGTGGTGTTTGTTCTATCTTCTTTAGTATAAAAAGGTTTGATTGTTATACCATCATTGGTTGTACTCAATAATGTTTCGTTGTAATCGGCTCCTTTTAAATCTACCTGAATTTTTTGTTTCCACTGTTTTGCAGAAATTTTTTCAAATTCATCAAATAAATAGTTGCTCATTATTTTTTTAAGGTGTCAAATTCAATAATAAAAATATCTTCGTTTTCTTTTTTCATTAAATACTTTTCTCTAGCATAGCGTTCTAGCTCTATAGAGTCTTGAAGTTTTTTAATGGTTTCTTTGTCTGTAGCAATTTTATTTTTGTGGTACTCAATCCAAGTTTCGAGTTCGTTAATTTCTTTATTAAACTCTCTATGGGTAAGGTACGAATTTTCATCAAAAAAAAGCATCCAAATAACAAAACCTGTTAAAATTAATAGGTAAATATTGGTGGCTATTTTAAAAGCAGGTTTGTTTAGAAGTTTTTTTAATTTCATGGTTACAAACGTTCGCTAATTACGGTTCTAACTATATCAATGGCAACAGTGTTGTATCTGTCGTTAGGGATTATAATATCTGCGAAATTTTTAGTAGGTTCAATAAATTCTTGATGCATTGGTTTTAGGGTGTCTTGATACCTACTTAAAACTTCATCAACATCTCTACCTCGTTCTGTAATGTCTCTGCGAATTCTTCTTATTAAACGCTCGTCTGCATCTGCATGAACAAAAACTTTAATGTCACAAAGTTTTCTTAATTCTTTACTGTTAAAAATTAAAATTCCCTCAACAATAACTACGTTTCTTGGATGGGTTTTAATAGTGTCTTTTGTTCTGTTGTGTGTAACAAAAGAATATACAGGTTGTTCAATGATTTCCCCTTCTTTAAGGGCTTTTAAATGTTTAACTAAAAGATCAAAGTCGATTGCTCTTGGGTGATCGAAATTAATTTTTGCTCTTTCGTTGTATGTTAAACTGTCGGTTTGTTTGTAATATGAGTCTTGTGATATTACACACACCTCGTCGGGCGGTAGCTCATTAATAATTTGGTTAACAACGGTTGTTTTACCACTTCCAGTACCTCCTGCAATTCCAATTATAAACACGTTTGTCATTTTTTAGTTATCGTAACAAATTTAGAAAAATTAGTGCATAAAAAAAGACATCATTTCTGATGTCTTAAATTATTTTGAGCCGATAGAGGGACTCGAACCCACGACCTGCTGATTACAAATCAGCTGCTCTAGCCAGCTGAGCTATATCGGCTATTGCTTTCAAAAGCGTGGCAAATATATAACGATTTTAGATACTGGCAAATATTTTTTTAAAAAAAAATAAAGTTTTTTTTCGATGCTATAGTAAGAGTCTTTTTAACCCCAACATTAGGTTACGTTCTAGAATATTGTAACTTCCATCAGATAAGAATAATAGCTTTATTTCATTAAAAATAGTAAGCATTTGTTCTTTAGAATATTTGTGCTCAGAAAATGCTGATTGAATTTTTTGAATACTCTCAAAATCGTTGTCTTTTTCATATTCAGTATGCATTTTTACATATGTTGCATCATCAATTTTATTTTTAATAAGAGTAAGTTCATCGCTTTTTTCTATAAAATCTGCATTCATACAATAAATAAAAAGATAAGTATGTAATTCTTTTTTGTTCCAATTAGTTGTTAAAGTTGTCATAATCTTAAGGTTTTTGGATTTTATCAAATGTACATAATGAAAATGTTTTTTAATATGATAAAAATCATGTATTTACCTGTTTTTTATGGTGATATTTGAATAGTTGTAAAAACAGATACTTATGAAAAAAAGAACTCCAATTTCATCAATAATGACTAAAAATTTAATCACCTTAAATTTTAACGATGACCTAACAGCTGCCGAAGCTTTATTTAAAAATTATAGCATCAGACATATACCAGTGGTAAGTGGTGATATGATTATTGGTATGTTAAGTCATACAGATTTGATGCGTGTTAGTTATGCTGAAAATATAGAGGAGGTTGAGTTAGAAGTAGGAACTGTGGTAAATAGCTTGTTTACTATAGAGCAAGTTATGACAAAAAATGTTGTAACTGTATCTAGTACTGCAACAGTTAGAGAGGTTGCTGATATTTTAGCTTCTAGAGAATTTCATGCGTTGCCTGTGGTAGATAATGAGGTGTTAGTTGGAATAGTAACAACTACCGATTTAATTCAATATTTATTAGCACAGTTAAATTAATGGTTTTTTAAATTAGTTTTAGTTGAAAAAAGGAGGCAAAAGCCTCCTTTTTGATGTTTTAGATCTTAAATGTTAATACAGGAATATCTGAGTGGTTTGCGATGTCTTCTGAGATACTACCTTCAAAGAAATGTGCTAGTCCTTTTCTGCCGTGAGTAGCTAACACAATTAAGTCGATGTCTTGATCATGAGCATATTCTAAAATACCATTTTCTACTGTATAATCAGAAACATAGGCAACATCTTTAAAAGTTAGCTCGCTCTCATTGGCTTTGGTTAAAAACTTAGCAACTTTTTCTTTCATTTCTTTTGTGGTTTTAAACTTACCATAAGGAGTGTTAATATGTAATAATTGTAAGTTGCAGTTTAACTTTTTTAGTAAGTTTTTTGCGTTTTGATACGGTACAATGTCATCATCAGAAAAATCACAACCGAAAACAGCATTTTTTAAATCAGATACAACTGCTTTTCCTTTGGTAACTAATACAGGTACAGATGAATTTCGAACCACCTTTTCTGTGTTTGAACCAATAAAAATTTCTTTTAATCCACTAGCGCCTTGAGATCCCATTACTATTAGGTCAGCTCCTTCTTCTTTTGCTAAGTCATTAAGCTCACTAAAAATTTTATAATGTTTTATGATTGGAGTTACGGTTAAATCAGATAAAAACTCTTGATTTAAAAAATCTTGAAACTTTTTTTCAGCTAATTTTAAATAAAAAGCAGCTTCTTCCATAGCATAACTTTGTTTTTGTGTAATGATAGCGTTGGAAAGCTCTAGCATATGAACAACAATAATTTCTGAATTTTGTTTTTTAGCTATAGATGCTGCTGTTTGTAATGCGTATTCTGAATGTTCTGAAAAATCTACTGGGACGATTATTTTTTTCATGATAATAGTTTTAAAAAGTTATACTATAAATTTACGATAACTATTGTAAATCAACATGATGAATATCATTTAATACGATTTAGAATGCTGCTATATTTGAAGAAATTAGAAATCATGAAATTAATAAGTCCACCAGCTGTATCATGGTCTAATGGAGCAATAATGATTGCTGTTTTTGCTGTAGTTTGTGTTGTTCTTGTTAGTACCGTTTTGTTATTAGTTTTGGGTAATAACAAAAAAAAGTAAAGGATGCCTAATGGCATCCTTTTATAGTATCAGTTGTAATTGATATCGTGTTGCTGGTTGATATATAGGGAATTCCCAAACCTAGCCCTCTTACAATAAATAACAAACCAATAATTACTACTACAATGGGTATAATTTTTTGAATGTTGTTTCTAAAATTTAACGATGTAAAATTTCCTAAATATATTACGCCGGTCATTAACGGAACGGTCCCTGCTCCAAATAACATCATATACAAACTACCATAGGTAATATTGTGCATTGCTATGGCTCCTAAAAGAGCCATATAAACCAAACCACAAGGTAAAAATCCGTTTAAAAAACCTATGGTAAAAAAAGTATCGTTTCTTTTGTTTTTTAGTTCTTGGCCTAACAAGGATTTTATTCTAATAATCCATTTAGTAAATGGGTTATAACTCGTGAATTTTTTAAATATAGAAGGAAGAGTAATAGCTAATATCATTAAAATACCCATAATTATTGATATTTGTTGTTGAAAACCAAGTAGCTTAAACCCTTTGCCTAAAACTCCAAATAACAATCCGATGATACTGTAGGCTATAATTCTTCCTAAATGATAACTTAAAATTTGTAATGTTTGTTTAGCCTTATTATTTCTATCTACAGGTAACATAAGTGCTATGGGGCCGCACATGCCAATACAATGTAAACTCCCTAATAAACCCAATAAGAAACCTGAAGCTAACATGTTTAGTAATTAATTTCTTTAATTGTTAAATAGGGTGTGTTTTGGTATGTGAAGCTAATTTCAATGTTCCAACGACCACCTAATAAGTTTTTCTCAGGCACGAGCAAATATGGTTTAGTTATTGAAATAGGAATTTCAAAATCTAACTTTTTATTAGATGGTCTGTATAGGAACACTTTTCCCTTAATTTTTTCTGGAGTAAAGCTTTTAGGAAAAGCTATTTTTAAACCGTTTTCAGTATTGAGAATATTAATTTTTTCATCTAAACTCTCGTAATTTTTTTTAGCATCAATGTTTTGCTGGTAGGTTAATTCTTGTTGATAATATTTTTCTGTTACTAAATCATGATCGTATTGTTGATTGGTAATCATAGTAATAACCATGTAAAGTATAAAGCTTATAAATGATATAATAGCTATTACAATTCCGGTAGCCCAATTTGTTTTCATAATTAATTATTTTATCGGTAATTTCTTGGTCCCAAAAAGTTGGTAGTAGTGGTTTCTATTAATTTACCGTTACTAAAAACACCAATTTTAACGGTTACTTTATCTTTTGTTAATTGCGATTGGTGCAATTCAATAAACAATGAGCCTTCTGCCATATCTTGTTTTGGAACTGTAAAATTTTGATACGTTACTGTTTCTATTTTTCCTTTGTGTGATAACAATTCATAATATACATTATCAATATTATCAACTGTTTTATTAATTATTTTGTAAGAATATGCATTGCTTATGATACCATTTTCTTTATGCTGATATAATTGTCCGGGTAATCTTAAAATACGTGCTTCAACATCATTTCTTAAAAAAAGCATTCCTACTAAAACACCTATTAGAATAAATAATACTGCAGTATATCCTTTCATTCTGGTATTTAACTTAAATGGAGATTTTTTTTCAATATTATCGATACTAGCATATCTAATTAAACCTTTAGGAAGGCCAACTTTATCCATTATGGTATCACATTCATCTATACAAGCTGTGCAGTTTACACATTCTAGTTGAGTTCCGTTTCTTATATCAATTCCAGTAGGGCAAACAAATACACATTGTTTACAATCAATACAGTCTCCTTTACCAGTGGTGGCTCTATCTTCATTTTTCCTAAATTTAGCTCTTCCAGCTTCTTTTTCGCCTCGTTTGTAGTCATAAGCTACAACTACAGATTGATTGTCTAATAAAACACCTTGTAATCTTCCGTATGGGCAAGCAATAATGCATACTTGTTCTCTAAACCAAGCAAAAACAAAATAAAAAACACCGGTAAATATTAATAAAGATATAAATGTATTGCTATGATTTTGAGGTCCATTTTCAACATATCTTAGCAGTTCATCACTACCAATTAAATAGGCTAAAAATACATTTGCTATACCAAAAGAAATAATAAAGAAGATGCTCCATTTAAAAATTCGTTTTCTAATTTTTTCAGCATTCCAAGGTTGTTTGTCTAACTTAATTTGTTTGTTTCGATCACCTTCAATCCAATATTCTATTTTTCTAAAAACCATTTCCATAAAAATAGTTTGAGGGCAAATCCAACCGCAAAAAATTCTTCCAAATACTACAGTAAATAAGGTAATAAATACTACTGCAATTATCATAGATATTACAACCAAATGAAAGTCTTGTGGCCAAAAAGGAAAACCAAAAATGTTAAACTTTCTTTCAAAAACATTAAAAAGTAAAAATTGATTACCGTTAATTTTAATAAATGGGGCGCTTAATAAAAATGCTAAAAGTATATATGTTACGTAGGTTCTGTATTTATAAAAAGTACCATTAGGTTTTTTAGGGTACACCCAAGAACGTTTACCTTCATTATTTACGGTAGCAATACTATCTCTGTATTTTTCATTCTCGGGTGTTTCCATAACATCAACTATTAAAAACTAATTTTTATTCTTTTATTGGTTCTTCTATTTCTCCTTCCTCTGATGAGGTGTTGTCGGTATCACTAGTAATTCCATTTTCCCATTTATCACCTTGAGGAGGTTTTGGGTTTGCAGGAGTTGTACCTTGTAAACTCATAACATAGCTAGCTACCTTTTGAATGTCTTGAGGTTTTAAAGTTTTATCCCAAGCTATCATTCCTTTACCATCTCTACCACCACTATAAATGGTGTTAAAAACATTTTTAAAACCACCACCTAAAATCCAATTCTCATCAGTTAAGTTAGGACCAATTCCACCACCACCATCGGCAGCATGACAAGCAACGCAATTTAGGTTGAAAACAGCTTTTCCTCTAGCAATAGCGCCATCATCGGTAAGTAAGGAAACGTTATTAATGTCAAAGGCGTTTGGAGTTGCTTTTTTGTACTTAGCTAATGCAAGCTTTGCTTGAGCTACTTCTTTTTTATACTCGGTTGCTTGATCTGGAGCCCCCGCAATATGGTATCTTACCAAATATATAACTCCAAATACAATTGTTGCATAAAAAAGATAAACCCACCATGGCGGTAGTGAATTGTCCAATTCTTTTATACCATCATAATTATGATCTAGTTCTATGGTTGCTTCTTCTTCAATAGCTTTAGCGTTAGTCCATTTTTTCAAAAAGTCTTTCGCCCAAGCCCAGTGATCTATTTCTTCCGGATTAATGCCTTGTTTTTCATAACTTAATTCTTCTGTTTTTTGAAGTGCTGTAATATTTAAAATTTCTTTTAATACAATTACCATTATTAAAGCTACAAGAGCAATCCAAACTAATGGATTTTCATATAAACTAAAAGGATTTTTATAAGATCTAATAGCGGTTATTAATGCCCAAGAGGTAACGCCAACAAAGACAAGGTAAGCTATTGATTGCACATATTTTTTCATGTTAATTGGTGTTATTTTTCTAATGGAATTTCACTTACTTCTTTAATATGTTCTTTTTTAGCGGTAGCAACCCACCAAAAAAGGACTACAAAAAATGTAAAGAAGATACTTAATGAGATAATAGGATAGATTTCTATACCAGTAATACTCTCCATGTGGTTTTTTACAAATTTTAGCATATCTTCAAGTTTTTAATTGTTATCGTTTTCCTTTACTTTAATATCAGTTCCTAGTCTTTGCAGATAAGCAATTAAAGCAACAATTTCTCGGTCTTTAATTTCTGTAAACTCTAAACCATTTTCTTGAGCGTATTGCTTGTCTTGTTCATAGGTTTTAGCAAAATCAGGATCATTGTATAGGTTTTCTTGAATTTTCGTTCCTTGTGCATCCATGCTTTTTTGAGCATTTGCAATTTCTTCTTCTGTATATGGAGAACCTAAAGTGACCATAGCTCGCATCTTATCTTCTGTAGCAGATTTGTCTAATTTATTTCTAATTAACCATTGATAAGCTGGCATAATTGAGCCTGGTGATGTACTTTGTGGATCATACATGTGGTTTAAGTGCCAGTTATCATTGTATTTACCTCCAACTCTTAAAAGATCGGGGCCTGTACGTTTACTTCCCCATAAAAACGGATGGTCATAAACGTATTCTCCTGCTTTAGAATATTCACCATATCTTTCAACTTCGCTTCGGAATGGTCTAATCATTTGTGAGTGGCAACTCACACATCCTTCTCTAATGTATATATCACGTCCTTCAATTTCTAAAGGAGAATATGGTTTTACACTTGATATTGTAGGAATGTTAGAGTCTATTAGTAATGTAGGGACTATTTGAACCAAACCGCCTATTAGTATAGCTATGGTTGCGTAAATAGTTAGTTTTATAGGTTTTCTTTCTAACCACGTATGCCAACCCTCTCCGCTTGTTCTGTAGCTAGGTACTTTTGTTAAAGGAGCAGCTTCAGCAAGTTCATCGGTTACAGTAGCGCCATTTTTAACGGTTTTTACAATGTTGTATAGCATAACTAGTGCACCAACAATGTATAAACTACCTCCAATTGCACGCATCCAGTACATCGGAACTATTTCTTGTACAGTTTCTAAAAAGTTTCCATAAGTTAAAGTACCGTCTGGGTTAAATTGCTTCCACATAAATGCTTGTACAAAACCAGCAACATACATTGGTAAAGCGTACATGATAATACCTAAAGTACCAATCCAAAAATGCGTGTTAGCTAAAGCGGTTGAATGTAATTTTGTTTTAAATAATTTAGGAACTAACCAATATACCATACCAAAGGTCATAAATCCGTTCCAGGCTAATGCACCTACATGTACGTGAGCAATAATCCAATCTGTAAAATGAGCAATAGCATTTACATTTTTTAATGATAGCATTGGCCCTTCAAAAGTAGCCATACCATATCCCGTAATACCTACAACCATAAATTTTAAAACAGGATCTGTTCTAACTTTATCCCAAGCTCCACGTAAGGTTAATAAACCGTTTATCATACCTCCCCAAGAAGGAGCTATTAACATAATAGAAAAAGCCACACCCAAGTTTTGAGCCCAATCTGGTAATGCTGAATATAGTAAATGGTGTGGTCCAGCCCATATATATATAAATATTAAAGACCAAAAGTGGATAATAGATAGTTTGTAAGAATATACGGGTCTGTTAGCAGCCTTCGGAACAAAATAATACATTAAGCCTAAAAAAGGTGTTGTTAAAAAGAATGCTACTGCATTGTGTCCATACCACCATTGTACTAAAGCATCTTGAACACCTGCGTAAACAGAGTAGCTTTTTAACCCGCTTACAGGTAATTCTAAACTATTAAAAATATGAAGTACTGCAACTGTTACAAAAGTGGCTAAATAAAACCAAACGGCTACATACAAATGTCTTTGACGTCTTTTTAAAATTGTCCAAATCATGTTAGCGCCAAATGCTACCCAAACTATCGCAATGGCTAAATCTATAGGCCATTCTAGTTCTGCATATTCTTTAGATGTAGTGTATCCTAATGGAAGTGTAATGGCAGCTGCTATAATTATAAGTTGCCAGCCCCAAAAGTTAAAATTACTTAAGAAATCGCTAGCCATTCTTGTTTTTAACAAACGTTGCAAAGAATAATATACACCCGCAAAAATGGCGTTACCAACAAAAGCAAAAATTACAGCGTTAGTGTGTAAAGGACGTAAGCGCCCAAAACTTAACCATGAAATACCATCTGTTAAGTTTGGAAACAAAAACATGAAAGCTAGTAGTAAACCTACTGAAAAGCCTACAATACCCCATGTCATTGTAGCGTAAACGAATTTTTTCACGATCTTATTATCGTAATAAAATTGTTGCATTTCCATATGAATTGATTTTAGTTATTGATTGTTAATTTTTGTTGTTTTCCACAAGTTCATCATCAAAAAGCATTCGAACAGAAGGCGTGTAGGTATCGTCAAACTGGCCTTTTTTTACAGAGATAATAAATACTATAAAAAAAAGTAGTGCTACAATAATACTTATGGTAAGTAATAGATAAATTACGCTCATTTTAATGCCTGATAATTATAACATCAAAAGTAGGAGAGAGGCTCGTTTTAAAATATGATATTTGTCATGTTTGCATTTTTTTAGCATAAAAAAAGCTCGATTATAAATCGAGCTTAAATTTTAAATTGTCATTGAAAAAAGTTGTGTGTCTGGTTTTTGTTGTTGTAGTCTAACATCAAAAGCCATGCATATATTTCTTACAAACGGTTTGGCTTTTTTGTGAACTGTGAGCTGGTTATTTTTTATTTGTAAAAGATTGTCATCTTTCATTTCAGATAATAGTTGTAATGATTTGTTTAGGTGTAAGAAATTATTGTGTTGAGATTCCCATGAGGTAGAGAAATTACACATAATATTTAAAATGTGTTTTCGAACAATTAAATCTTCTTGAGTTAAAATATGACCTCTAAATACTGGGATTTCTCCTTGATTAATAAGTTTTTGATATTCTTTTACTGTTTTTACATTTTGAGCAAAACCATACCAAGAGTCAGAAATTGCAGACATTCCCAAACCAATCATAAGTTGAGTTTTATTGGCGGTATACCCCATAAAGTTTCTATGAAGTGTTTTTTGTTGTGTGGCAGTAAATAAACTATCTGTTTTTAATGCAAAGTGATCCATGCCTATTTCAACATAGCCAAACTCGTCAAATAATTTTTTACCTATTTCATATAAAGTTCTTTTATCTTCATCAATAGGGAGGTCTTTTTCATTAAAACCTCTTTGTCCAACACCTTTAACCCAAGGTACGTGTGCATAGCTGTAGTAGGAAATTCTATCTGGTTTTAATTCTCTTGTTTTATTAATGGTGTAAATAATGTTTTCTTTTGTTTGAAAAGGAAGTCCAAAAACTAAATCATGACTAATAGATGTGTATCCAATTTCACGAGCCCATTCAGTAACTTTTTTAACGTTTTCATAAGGTTGAATTCTATTGATGGCTTTTTGTACTTTTTCATCATAATCTTGAACACCAAAGCTAACTCTAGTAAAACCAAGGTTAAATAGAGTTTGTAAATGTTGTTTTGAGGTGTTGTTTGGATGCCCTTCAAAACTAAATTCGTGATTTGGGTGTTTGATTGAGTTTTGTAACAAACCATTAATTAACAACGATAAATTTTCTGCACTAAAAAAAGTTGGGGTTCCTCCGCCTAAGTGGATTTCTTTAATAATAGGTTTTTCATCAATTAGGTCTAAATATAAACTCCATTCTTTTAATACTGTTTTTATATAGTCTTCTTCAATATTATGCCTTTTGGTAATGTGTTTATGACATGCACAAAAAGTACACAGGCTCTCGCAAAAAGGCAGATGAATATATAAGCTAATTCCTTCAGAAGTGTTACTTTCTTGTAATGAAGTTTTAAAACTTTCAATCCATTTTTGTTTGCTAAAAGTAGATGAGTCCCAATAAGGAACTGTAGGGTAGCTAGTGTATCTGGGTCCGGGTACGTTGTATTTTTGAATTAATGTGTTCATTAATAAAGTATTTAAGCAAGTTCAATTGCTATTTCAATCATTTCTTTAAATGTTTGTTGTCTTTCTTTAGAGGAAGTGGTCTCACCGGTTACAAGACTATCAGATATGGTAAGTATTGACAGTGCGTTTACTTTGTGTTTTGCAGCAACGGTGTAAAGCCCGTTAGTTTCCATTTCAACACATAAAACTCCATAATCTGCCCATTTTTTATAATCGTTAAAATCGTCAGTATAAAATTCATCAGAACTTAAAATGTTACCAGCTTTTACCTTAATATTTTTTTGTTTGGCTATTGTTACAGCTTTTGTAAATAAATCAAAACTAGCAGTTGCGGCGTAATCAGCACCATTAAAACGTATTGTATTTAAACCAGAGTTTGTAGAAGCAGCCATAGCAATAACTATATCTCTGATTTTTATTTCTTTTTGATATGATCCTGCAGAGCCTACTCTAATTAAATTTTTAACGCCATAATCATTTATCAATTCATGGCAATAAATTAAGGCAGATGGAATCCCCATTCCTGTTCCTTGTACAGAGATTTTTTTATTTTGATAGGTTCCTGTAAAACCTAGCATTCCTCTTACGTCATTATAGCAATAAATGTTATCTAAAAATGTTTCAGCAATCCATTTTGCACGAAGCGGATCTCCTGGTAAAAGAACAGTTTCGGCTATATCTCCTTGTTTTGCTTTAATATGTATACTCATAATTAATAATCGTTTTGGTTGGTAAAGCCTTGAGTAACCAATGCAACACCAGATGAGGTGCCTAAACGAGTTACTCCCATTTCAATAAATTTCAAGGCGGTTTCTAAATCTCTAATTCCTCCAGCAGCTTTTATTTGTGATTCTCCATCAACTACAGAGTTCATAATCGTAACATCTTTAAAAGTTGCACCATTGGTTCCAAAACCTGTAGAGGTTTTAACAAAGTCAGCTTTTGCGTTTAAACAAAGTTTACAAGCAGTAGTAATTTCATCTGACGATAAATAACAGTTTTCTAAAATTACTTTTAAGGTATGATGTCCAATGGCTTGTTTAATTAAAGAAATTTCCTTTTCAACATAACTGTAATCGCCAGCTTTTAAAGCTCCAATGTTCAGTACCATATCTATTTCATCAGCACCATTTTTAATAGCGTTTTTAGCTTCAAATATCTTAGTTTCAGTGGTGCTTGCTCCCAAAGGGAATCCAATTACTGTAGCTACTTTAATTGTAGTGTTTTTTAAATTTTCTTTTGCTAATTCGATATAGCATGGATTAATACAAACTGCAAAAAAATGATGTTTTTTAGCTTCCTCGCATAAATTGATGATATCTTGTTTGGTAGCTGTAGGTTTTAAGTTTGTATGATCTATATATTTATGAATTTTCATCTGCTAATTATTTTAATTTGTTACCTATTATGTTAGTACTTATTGTAGTAAAAATAACAATACTAATAGAGCTTAATGGCATTAAAATAGCAGCTATAACAGGAGTTAATTGTCCAGTTATAGCAAAATACAACCCTATAACATTGTATACTAAAGATAATAAAAAACAATATTTAACAACGGTTACGGCTTTTTTAGCAGCATGAATGTATAGATTTAATTTGTCTAATTTCTCAGCATCTAAAATTGCATCACAAGCTGGTGAGAATACATTAATATTTTCCGATAATGCAATGCCAACATTACTTTGCGCTAATGCACCAGCATCATTTAATCCGTCACCAATCATGGCAACATTGTAGTTTTCTTTTTGAAGTTTTGCTACAAAATTTAACTTGTCTTTTGGTTTCTGATTAAACAAATATTGAGTCTTTTTAGGTAATATTTTCTTCAAAAACTCTTTTTCTCCTTGATTATCGCCTGAAACAATGGCTAAATGGAAATGTTTGTTAAGTTTTTTGAATAATTTAGAAACACCTTTTCGATAACTATTTTTAAAAATAAATTTTCCTTTGTAAGAGTTGTTAATGCTAACATGAACAGAGGTATTAAGATTATTGCTTTCTAATTCGTCTTTTACATAGGAAGCCGAACCAACTTTAATAGTGTTTTTATTAAATGTTCCTTGTAAACCTTTACCTATTTTTTCACTAAAGTTATGAATGGTTGTTTTTGTATTAACAGATATTTCATGATATAAATTTCTGCTTAGTGGATGGTTTGAAGCTCTCAGTAAACTTTTTAAAGCTCCTTTTTCTTTATAGGATATTTCATCGCCTAAATAAGTAATTGAGTTTTTTGTGTTGGTTGTTATCGTTCCTGTTTTGTCAAAAATTAAATAATTTACTTGAGCTAATTGTTCAACAACTAAGGCGTTTTTTAAATAAAATTTTAATTTACCAAAAATTCGAAGCATATTTCCCATGGTAAATGGAGCGGCCAAAGCAATTGCACAAGGACAAGCAATAATTAAAATTGCAGTAAATACGTTTAAAGCTTTAGAGGTGTCTATAAATAACCAGTAGGATGTTGCAATAATAGCAATACTGAGAATTGCTACTGTAAAATGTTTGCTAATAGTATCGGTGATATTTTTAAAAGATGAAGTTTTATCTTTTTGAAAAACATCGTTGCTCCATAATTGCGTTAAATAACTTTGTGATACAGCATGTAAAACTTCAATTTCAATAGCTTCACCTAGTTGTTTACCACCTGCAAAAACTTTATCACCGGACTTTTTTTTAACAGCATCAGCTTCACCTGTAACAAAACTGTAATCAACCTGTGCGTTTCCATTTATTAAAATACCATCGGTAGGTATTAACTCTTGACTTCTTATTAACAGACGATCCCCTTTTTTTACATCATAAATTTGAATATTTTCCTCGCTTTCATCCTTATTAATTTTAGTAACAGCAATAGGGAAATAAGATTTGTAATCTCTTTCAAATGATAGAAAATTATATGTTTTTTGTTGAAAAAATTTACCTAATAATAAAAAGAAAACAAGGCCTGTTAAACTATCAAAAAAACCAGTGCCAATATCGAATATAATTTCTGTAGTACTCCTTACAAATAATACAAAAATTCCTAATGCAATAGGGATATCTATATTTAAAATTTTATTCTTTATTCCTTTAAATGCTGCTGTAAAATAGTCTTGAGCAGCATAAAAAACAACAGGAAGAGAAAAGGCAAACATAACCCATCTAAAAATATGTTTAAATTTTTCTAACCAATATTCATTGACCTCAAAGTATTCTGGAAAAGATAAAAACATTACGTTACCAAAAGCGAAGCCAGCAATACCAAGTTTATATAAAAGTGTTCTGTCTACTTTTTTCTTTTCTACTTCATAGTCTTCTAAACTAATGTAAGGTTCATATCCTACAGAACTTAAAAGAATAACAAGCTCTTTTAAAGATGTATTTTTTGCGTTAAAGGTTATTCTAACTGTTTTTTTAGGAAAATTTACTTGTGAATTATTTACGTTTTTATTGAGTTTATGTAAGTTTTCTAAAATCCAAATACATGAACTACAATGTATATGTGGAATATATAGGGTTACAATTTGTGTATTGTTGTTATTAAAATCTAACAGCTTTTGAGAGATTTCTTCAGAATCTAAAAAGTCGTATTTTCCTTTTATTTCATTTGGTATTGCACCAGGATTATTTTGAAAATCATAGTAACAAGTTAAATCGTTTTCAGTAAAAATTTCGAAAACAGTTTTACACCCATTGCAACAAAAAACTTTATCGTTTAACTTGATTTTTGTGTCATTACAATGGTTACCGCAATGATAACATTGTGTATTTTTCATATTTACTCTTTTGCCTGTAACAAAAGTCACAAATATTGTGAATGTAAAACATGATATTTGTCATGTAAAGTAGCTTAAGTAATAGTTAAATTTGTGAATCTAAGGCACAATTTTATGGGTAAATGTGAACAATGTTCAATTCGGCAGCTTAATGCATTTAAAGAATTGACTACAGATGAATTAATGGGCTTATCACTTTGTAGAGCATCAAAAACATTAGAAAAAGGGGAAGTTTTATTTGATGAAGGAGAGTATATTAATGGAATATACTGTGTTAGAGAAGGAGTGTGTAAGGTTTCAAAGCTTAGTGATAATGGTAAAGATCAAATAATTAATTTGATAAAAAAAGGTGATTTGATAGGAGAACGTAGTTTGATTAATAACGAAGCCTCAAATCTTAAAGCAGTTGCATTAAATACAGTTGAAGTTTGTTTTATTCCAAAAGAAGAGGTGTTAAAAAACTTAGAGAGGAACCAGAATTTTACTATGAGTATTTTACAGAAATTAGCAACATCTTTAAAAAATGCAGATAATATTATTGTAGATATGGCTCAGAAACCTGTGAAACAACGTTTAGCAATTACATTGTTGTATTTACATCAGAATTTTGATTTGCAAATTGATGCTATGCACTTAACAAGAGAAGATATAGCCAATATTACCGGAACAGCATCTGAAACAGTAATTAGGTTGTTGTCAGAATTTAAAAAGAATGGATTAATAAGTGTAGCAAGGAAAACTATTACAATTAAAAATGAAAAAGGACTTCGTTTATTGGCGGAAGGGTATTAAATAAGTCGGGATGAGAGGATTCGAACCTCCGATCTCTGGTCCCCCAGACCAGCACTTTAACCGGACTAAGCTACATCCCGATACTTACAAATATAATAAAAGCACTGAAAAAGTTCAGTGCTTTATTATTTTTATCATTATTGTTTGATATTGTATAGAGTAGAAAAATTGCTTGTAAATTTTCTGTTGTCCACTTTAAATTCAGTACTTTCTTCTAGATACTATATCTTTAAAAGTGATGTAGTAATTTAATTTGGTTGTAAAATGATTGCTGGTCAACACAGTTTCAGAAATTTTACTATTATGAAACTCTTAAATATTTATGCTTGTATAACAGGTGTGAGCTTATTTAGTTATTCATAATTACAGCTTTTAGATGTTCTATAAAATTAATAACAACAATGTATTAACAATAAAACAAGAATTAGGTTTTATTTAAGGCCTCTTTATAAGTATTCAAGCAACGTTCTCTTGCCATTTTATGGTCAACAATTTCTTTCGCGTAACTAAGTTCTTGAAATTCTGGAACCCATTTTTTTATATACGTTAAGTCTTTATCAAATTTTTTAATTTGTGTGGTAGGATTAAAAATTCTAAAGTAAGGAGCAGCATCCACACCACAGCCAGCTAACCATTGCCAATTACCAATGTTACTAGATAATTCGAAATCCAGAAGTTTTTCTGCAAAATAAGCTTCACCCCATCGCCAATCTATCAATAAATGTTTACATAAAAAACTACCCACTAACATTCTTACTCTGTTGTGCATGTGACCGGTAGTATTTAATTCTCGCATTCCTGCATCAACTAGCGGATAGCCAGTATTACCTGTTTGCCATTTTTCAAATTCATCTTTATTGTTTCTCCAAGTAATTGCATCATACGCTGGTTTAAAAGACTTGGTAACTGTATCTGGGAAATGCCATAAAATTTGCATAAAAAATTCACGCCATATCAGTTCTTTTAAATAGGTGATGTTGTTACTTTTTTGTGCTTTTTCTACCGCTTTTCTAATAGATATTGTTCCAAAACGTAAATGCGGTCCAATTTGAGAAGTACCATTAATTGCTGGATAATCTCTTGTGTTTTCGTATTCTTCAATTAAATCTTTGTCTAGCGAAAAATCAGGAACTTTTATTTCTGAAGGCTCAAATCCAATATCTTGTAAGCTTAGGATGTTTCCTTTAGTGTCAATTAAGTTATCAAGTTTTTTTTCAGAAGGAAAAGATTTTATTGTGCTATTTTTATAATGTTGTAGCCATTTTTTAGAATATGGAGTGTATACTTTATAAGGATCTCCATCATCTTTAACAACTTCGTTTTCTTCAAAGATAACCTGATCTTTAAAAGCTTTGAATTCAATGTTGTTGTTTTTTAGTAGTTTATGAATCTTTTCATCACGTTTTAATGCGTAAGGTTCATAATCTTTATTTGTGTAAACTTCAACAATTTTGTACTTTTTAATTAAGTTATTAAACACCTTTTCAGGAGTGCTTAAAAAAACTTCTAAACCTTTATTATTTATTTGTAACTGTTGATGAATTTTTGTTATTTTTTGGTGTATAAAGTTAACTCTAGCATCGTTTTTCGGAAGCTTTTCTAAAATGTTTTCATCAAAAATAAAAATAGGAAGTACTTTGTATCCGCTTTTTAAAGCTTTATACAGTCCATGATTGTCTTCTATCCTTAAATCTCTTCTGAACCAAAAAATAGCAATTTTATCCATTGTACTCTCCAAATAAATCAATTAATTTTTGTTGTCTGTATTTAAAAATTTCTTCTAATTTAGGTTTTACTAAAAAGGGGTGAGCTAACCGGCCCAAAATACCCATCGGTATTTTATAATCTATTATATCTTCCATTTCCACACCATTATCAATAGGTTTAATAAAGTGTTTATGATGCCATAAAGCATATGGGCCAAAACGTTGTTCATCAACAAAGTAATGTTTATTTTCAACATGAGTTATTTCTGTAACCCAGGTGGTTTTAATTCCAAGTACTGGAGTTACAACATATTGAATAATTTGGCCAGGATACATTGGTCTGTCTGCTCCAGAAACAATCTGAAACCCCATATAATCAGGAGTAATAGTTTTTAAGTTTCCAGGATCTGATAAAAAATCCCAGGCAGTTTCTATAGATATTGGTAAATTTTGCTTTTTATGAAGACGATATAACTTCATATTATTTAAATTTTTTGAGTTATTTTTTCACTCTGTGGTTTCGTAAGTGAGTACCAATAATCTATTAAATTTCCATTTTCATCAACTAAATATTTTTGAAAATTCCATTTAACCGTAGAGTTTTTAAATCCGTTTTTATCTTTATTGGTTAAAAACTGATATAAAGGATGTTGTTTGTCTCCTTTAACGTCAATTTTTTCTGTAATAGGGAAGGTTACTCCGTAATTAACAGAGCAAAACTCTTGTATTTGTGTGGCTGTTCCTGGCTCTTGACCCCCAAATTGGTTACATGGAACACCAATTACAACCAGTTTATTTTTATATTCTTGTTGTAATTTTTCGAGTCCTTCGTATTGCGGGGTAAATCCGCATTTTGAGGCTACGTTCACAAATAATATTTTTTTTCCTTTAAAATCTGCAAAGTTTATTTTTTTTCCTTCTATGCTATTAATAGCGATGTTGTGTACAGACATTTTATTGGAATTTTGATTGTTTTGAGACTTGCATGATGTTAAGCTAATTAACAAAATAAGAAATGCGTAAAGTGGTTTCATACCTGAAAGATTAAATGGTTTGTATGATTTTAATATATAAAAAAAACAAAGATATCAGGCGATATTTACCTGAAAATCTTTGTTTTTAATAGTTTAGTAAGTTATTAATCTAACAATGGTTTACCTTTTAAACGTTTTTCTATACGTTGTTTAATCGCGGTTAAACGTTTCATAAGGTCCATTATTTCTCTATCTTTGTTTTTCTTGTAAATTTCATTTAACGATAATATTAAATTCTTAGCTTCACGTGATGCTAAAATACGATCGCTTGTTGTTGGAAACTTAAACTTTCTTGTTTCGAATTCGATTGCTTTCTCTACTAGTGTCATAAATCTAAATTTTTTAATTAAACAATTTTATTTAGTTATTGATAATAGTTCTAGTTATAATAGATGGTAAATCTATAATCTAATTATTGTTGTAAACCTAACTAATGATAGTTTTGTTTAATTGAATGATTGATTATTCTTATATATACTTACGTAAATTATAACTGACTGGTTTTTAGTTTTTAAAAGTTTTTTTAAAACTTAATTTCGGGGTTAAACCAAATTTAAGTAAACTTTTTTTGTTTAACAATTTAACTTTGATAATAAACATGTTATCTTTTTGTTAATTCATCAATTAAACCTTTGAAAACCAATCCGTGAAAAGGTAAAACAGCGTACCAATATAGTCTTCCGTAAATACCTTTTGGTCTAAAAACCGCACGTTGATATAATTTATTTTTTATTATTTTAAATTCTAACCATGCTTCTCCTGGTAATTTCATTTCAGCAAAAAGCAATAGTCTGGTTTCTTCTTTATTTGCATACAAAACTCTCCAAAAATCAAGTGGGTCACCTGCTTCTAAATAATTGGCATGTGTTCTTCCTCTCCTTAATCCAACACCTCCAAAAAGTTTATCTACTAAACCTCTTATTTTCCATAGCCAATTAAATTTGTACCAACCTTGCTTTCCACCAATACTCCAAATTTTATTAATTGTATAATTTCTGTCGGAAATTTCTCTAAATCTTACATCTTTAAAGCACCCGTATTGAGGTAAGTTTATGTGTTTTGAAAGCTGATCTTTAAAAACACCGCTACTTATAGCATCTTTCCAGCTAGAAATAACTTCACTTTGCTCAATTTTTTGGAAGGCCAAATCTACAGCTTTTTTATAGGGTATTGGCTTTACATCAAGTATTTTATTAATGTCACTTTTTTTACCAATAACTTCTACTTTTAAACTATCTACTAAAGCTTGTGCTAAGCTAAATGTTGTAGAGGTAACAAAGTACAACCAGTAAGATGACAATTTAGGAGATAATACTGGTAATGTTAATATGTATCTTTTAAAACCTCTAACTTCTGCAAATTGTAGTAGCATTTGTTTATAGGTTAAAATTTCTGGTCCTACAATATCAAAATGTTGGTTGTATAAACTATCTTTTAATAATCCTTTGGTTAAAAAACTTATAACATCTCTAATAGCAATAGGTTGTGTTTTGGTGTTTAACCATTTTGGAGCTATCATAACAGGAAGTTTTTCAACAATATCCCTTATAATTTCAAAAGAAGAACTTCCACTTCCTACAATTATGCCTGCTCTAAAAGTTGTTAAAGCATAATGGTTAGAAACTAATGCTTTTTCTACATTAAATCTAGATTGTAAATGTTTAGATAAACTGTCATCGTTTACAATTCCACTTAAATATATAACTTGTTTACATTCTGTGGTATTTACTAGTTTTTTAAAGTTGTAAGCACAGGTTTCTTCTTTATTTTTAAAATCTCCCTTTCCAGATGACATTGAGTGTATTAAATAATAAGCAGCATCAATATCGTTTGGAAGTTGTGAATTCTCAATCTTTAGAAAATCTATTTTTATGAATGAAATATTATTTAAATCTTCAATTTCATCTGGGATTCTGTTTAAATCACGTACACAGCATACTAATTCATGATTTAGTTCATGAAGTTTTAGTATTAGCCTTTTAGCTATGTAACCCGTTGTTCCTGTGATTAAAACTTTCATTTAAAAAATTTGTTTAACAAATATAGTTAAAAATTAAACAAAACTCAAAAAGATATACTTATTAATATAAGTTTAACAATCACAATTGAGTTTGTGATACTAAATAATTGAAAGTTTTTTAGATAGTTTTGGTTGAGTTCCTCACAATTAACGATGTTGGTAATGTGATGGTTTCGTAGTTATAATTGGTGTTGTTTTTTTTGAATTGAATTTCTTTAATTAGTTGGCTAAAACAATTTTTACCAATTTCTAATCCTGGTTGATATATGGTTGTTAATGATGGTGTTATAGCTCTTGATAAAAACCAATCACTAAAACCAATAACAGATACTTGTTCTGGAATTTTAATATTTAGTTCATTTAATTTAGTAATTACACCCGTTGCTACTAAATCTGTAATGGCAAAAATTCCGTCAATGTCAGGATGATCTTTTATAATTTGTTCTGCAAATTGATAACCTTCTTCAAAAGAAACCTCATCACAAGTATACACAAAATTACTTAAATATTCAATATTATTTTCATCAAGCGCTTTTTTATAACCCAAAAACCGATCAATTGAATTTTGTGGTTCTAGAGGGCCGCGGATATGTGCTATTTTTTTGCATCCTGTTTTAATTAGGTGATTGGTGGCATTGTAAGCTGCTTTTCTATCATCAATAATAATTTTAGAGCATTTTACAAGTTTAGATATTTTATCAAATAAAATAACGGGTATATTTTTGTCAATTACTTCATTAATATGTTTATAATCGATAGTTTTATTTGCTAAAGACATAATAATTCCATCTACTTGTTTGCTAACTAATAGGTTAAGCTGCTTTTTCTCTAATTCAAAAGATTCATTAGAAGGTAATATAATTACTAGATAGTTGAGTTTTTCAGCTTCTTCTATAATTCCTTTAATGACGTTAGAAAAAAAATGATGTACCACTTCTGGAATTATCAAACCTATAGTTTTTGTTTCTTTGGTTCTGAAATTTACAGCTAAAGCATTTGGTACATAGTTTAACTTTTCTGCTAACTCTTTAACTCTTCTTTTTGTTTCTGGACTAATATCATAATAATCTTTTAAAGCCTTAGAAACGGTTCCAGTGCTTAGACCTAAAATATCAGCTAACTGCTTCAGTGTTACTCTATTCATGTATACAAAACACTTAATAATATTTAAATTTACTAAAATTTTAGCAAACGATAACGTTTTCGTAATTTACGATAACGTTATCGTTGTTAAAAATCAATAACTTATGTATGTTTCGTTGTAAATTGCATAAAAAAGAGCTCAATATTTTACTAACTTAATAAATGTTACCAATGGCAAAAAATAAAATTTTACACAGTTTTTTAGTGGTGTGTTTGTTTACTCTTTCTTTTAAGAGTTTTGGACAATTTAAGGTAAAAGGTACCGTAAAAGATGCTGCTAATGAGGTATTACCAGGAGTGAATATTGTTTTAAAAGATACTAATAAAGGAGTTTCTACTGATTTTAATGGAAATTTTGAATTGACAAATGTTGCTTCTGGAGCATATACCTTACAGGCTACCTTTGTTGGTTTTACAATGTTTACGAAAGAAATATCAGTAAATGATGATGTTGTAATTACCATTACAATGCAAGAAGATTCAGCAGCATTAGATGAAGTAATAATAACAGGTGTAACCAACCCAAGATCAAAAATAGCATCAAGTGTATCGGTAACTACGTTAAGACCGTCTGTAATAACGGAGTCAGCACCAAGATCTACAGCAGAAATTTTTAGAACAATTCCGGGTATTCGTTCAGAATCATCTGGAGGTGAAGGAAATTCTAACATTGCAGTTAGAGGTGTTCCAATTTCATCGGGAGGATCTAAATACGTACAATTACAAGAAGATGGTTTACCAGTGTTACTTTATGGTGACATATCTTTTGCAACTGCAGATATGTTTACACGTTTTGATGCTTCAGTAAAAAACATTGAAGCTATCAGAGGTGGATCAGCTTCTACTTTATCATCCAATTCACCTGGAGGAATTATAAATATTATCAGTAAAAATGGTAAAACTAAAGGTGGAATGTTAAGTACTAGTTTTGGGTTAGATTACAATAATTTTAGAACAGACGTAAGCTATGGAGGTGCTATTAAAGATGATTTATATTTTCATATAGGAGGTTTTTACAGAAATGGTGAAGGAGTTAGAGATGCCAGTTTTTCAGGAAATAATGGCGGGCAATTTAAATTTAATATCACAAAAGAGTTTGAAAACGGTTATGTTAAATTGTATACAAAGTTTTTAAATGATAGAGCAATCTCTTACATGCCGTTACCAATACAAGTAACGGGTACTAATAATAATCCTAATTGGTCTGATGCACCTAATTTTGATGCAACTCATGGAGCATTGCAAACTCCTTTTTTACAACAAAATATTGGTTTAGGCGCAGATGGGCAATTAAGAAGATCTAAAGTTTCAGATGGAATGTTTGTTAACAGTCAATCGATTGGTTTGGATGTTCAATTTACAATTGCAGATGATTGGAAAATTAAAAACAATGGTAGATATGCTGTTAATAACGGAAATTTTGTGTCTCCGTTTCCAGCTCAAATTGCTAATGCTGGCACGATTGCAGATTCTTTTGGAACAGGTGCTACTTTAAGTTATGCCAATTCTGGAGTAGGCGTTGACACAAATAGTTTGGTAGCAAGAATTCATATGTTTGATACTGAATTAAATAGTTTAAACAACTTTATGAATGACTTTAGAATTTCTAAAAAAGTAGACAATTTAGATATTACAGTAGGATATTTTAAATCATTTCAAAATTTATCAACGTCATGGTTGTGGAATTCATATTTACAAGAAGTTTCAGATAATAATGCTCGGTTAATAAATGTTACAAGTGCAACAAATGAACCGTTAAGCGAAAATGGATTGTACGCCTACGGAACGCCATTTTGGGGTAATTTACACAGAAATTATGATACACAATACAACGTGTCTGCTCCATATTTAAATGTTAATTTAGAAGTTAATGAAGCCATAACTATTGATGCTGGGCTTAGGTATGATATCGGAGATGTAGATGGCTCATTTGCTGGAGGAACAGAACGTGCTTACGATGTTAATAATGACGGAAATATTTCATCAGTAGAAAGCAATGTATTTGCAGTAGATAATGCTAATGCAACAGCTGTGAATTATCAATATAAATACCTTTCATATTCTACAGGTGTTAACTATAAATTTTCTGAAAAACAATCTGTATTTGCACGATATAGTAGAGGAGCTTCAGCAAAAGCTGATAGAATATTATTTGCAGGGTTAGATTATTTAGATGGTGATAAAATCAATGCAAAAGATTTTATTAATCAAGCAGAATTAGGTTATAAGCAGCGTTTTGAAAAAGGAGCGGTGTATGCAACCGCATTTTATGCACAAACGACTGAAGAAGGTGGTTTTGAAGCTACCTCTAATTCAATTATAGAAAATGATTATAAATCTTTGGGGTTAGAAGTAGAAGGTTTTTACACTTTTGGAGATTTTAATATACGTGGCGCACTAACTTATACAAACGCAGAAATTACTTCTGGAGCAAATGAAGGAAATACGCCAAGAAGACAACCAGATTTTATTTTTAATCTAATGCCATCGTACAAATTTGGTAAACATAATGTTGGATTAAATGTTATTGGTCAAACTAAATCATATGCGCAAGATACTAACGAATTGGTAATGCCTGCTTTTGCAATTTTTAACGGATTTGTAACCTTTGAAGTAGCTAAAGGTTTAACAGCAAACTTGGCGGCAAACAATATTTTTGATGGTTTAGGAGTTACAGAAGCAGAAGAAGGTAGTATCACAGAAAATACGGTAAACTATGTAAGAGCAAGACCATTACCAGGAAGATCAATATCTTTAACATTAGCGTATAAGTTTTAATTCATAAAGAATAGTTTAAAAGATGCGATTACGTAAACCTAGATTATCTTTTTGGCAAATATGGAACATGAATGTTGGTTTCTTTGGTATTCAGTATAGTTTTGGTTTACAACAAAGTGCGGTAAATCCTATCTATGATTTTTTGGGAGCTAACGCTCATGAAATTCCATTATTAAATTTAGCAGGTCCTGTAACTGGATTGTTAATTCAACCTTTAGTTGGCGCAATGAGCGATAAAACTTGGCATCCAAAACTAGGAAGAAGAAAACCATACTTTTTTATTGGAGCCTTAATTTGTAGTATTTGTTTATTTGCTTTTCCATTCAGTAGTTCACTCTGGATGGCTGTAGGTTTACTTTGGATTTTAGATGCGGGTAATAATACCGCTATGGAGCCTTACAGAGCTTTTATTGCAGATAAATTAGATGATGAACAGCAACCTTTAGGATTTCAAATGCAAAGTTTTTTTACAGGTTTAGGACAAACTTTGGCGAATATCTCATTATTCATTTTCCCCATGATTTTTATCGGGAAAACAGGTTCGTTACCAACCTGGGTTTATGCATCGTTTTTTTTAGGAGCAGTTTGTTCTATTGGTTCTATTTTGTGGAGTATGAAAACTACCTCAGAAATTCCACCAACAAAGGAGGAGCTTCAAAAATTACAAGAAGAACAATCAGGCATTTTTTCGCCTTTCATAGAAATTATTAAAGCCATTAAAGAAATGCCTAAAGTAATGTGGCAATTAGCATTAGTTTATGTTTTTCAATGGTATGCATTATTTTGTTATTGGCAAAACTCTTCCAAAAGTATTGCATTATCTGTTTGGGATGCTACTCCTCAAAGTAATATAGAAGCATATGAAAAAGCTGTAAGCTGGACTGGCTTAGTTAACGGATGGTACAATGTAGTTACTTTTTTAGTGGCTTTTTTGTTGGTTGGTTTAGCAAAAAAATATAGCCCTAAAAAAGTGCATTTTTTTTGTTTGATACTAGCAGCTATTGGTTTTTTGATGTTTCCAGAAATTCAAAACAAAGAATTATTATTTGTGGCTATAACTGGGTTTGGAATAGGTTGGGCAAGTATGATGGGAATTCCTTATTTAATGGTAGTTCATGATATTCCTAAAGAAAGATATGGTGTTTATATGGGTATTATTAATGTAATGATTGTTTTACCAATGATTTTTCAAAGTCTGAGTTTTGGATATATTTTAAAAAACTTTTTAAATAATGATCCGCGTAATGCAATATCTTTTGCTGGTGTTCTTTTGCTGTTGGCGGCAGTTTGTACCTTGTTAATTAAAAATACAGATAAAAATGAACAAGTCATATCATAAAGCAGTAGAATTACTTTTTGTAGCCAGTTCAGAAAACGGGTTTTTAGCAAGCGTGCATGATATTGCTAATTATAATCGAATCTGGGCTAGAGATGGGGTAATTTGTGGTTTAGCAGGCCTATTAGACGGTGATGAGAAGTTTTACAAGATATTTAAAAATACATTAGTAACCTTAGCAAATCATCAGCATTCATCAGGTGCAATTCCCTCTAACGTTTCTTTTGGAAATAATGTTGAGGTTAGCTATGGAGGATTGGCAGGAAGAGTAGATACTGTTTCTTGGTTTATAATTGGTGTTTGTAATTACGTACATTTTACAAATGATTTTGATTTATTTAAACAATTAAAGCCAAATATTGAAAAAGGTCTATTTGTGTTAGACGCTTGGGAGTTTAACGGAAATCATTTAATGTATGTACCAAGGTCAGGAAATTGGGTAGATGAATATATAACTGAAGGGCACATTTTTTATGATCAATTATTAAGGTTATGGGCATTAAGAGCATATAATTTGTTAAAACTCTCCGAGGAATTATCAAATAAAATAAAACAGATTACCGATAAACTAATTACTAATTATAAAAAAGATGATGCTCAATTAAAAAACGATTATTATCATCCAAGAGCTTATCAAGAATTAGACTTATATAAGTATTGGATGGCTTCCATAACTCCATCTGGTTATCAAGTTATGTTTGATGCATTTGCTAACTCGTTGGCCTTGTTATTAAATTTAGAAGATAATTTTAATAACCAAGTAATTCAATACTCAGAAAATTTAAGAAAAACGTTATCGTTGCAATTATTGCCAGCTTTTTGGCATGTAATTGATGAGCAAGATGACAATTGGAACTTGTTAAAACATAATAACAAGTATGAGTTTAGAAATTACCCGTATGAATTTCATAACGGCGGAACTTGGCAAATGGTCAATGGATTTTATGCTGCCAGTATAGTAGATAAAAACAATAATGCTGCTAATGAAGTTTTAGAATACATACAAAAACTAAATGCGGTAAAAAATCACTCCTTTTATGAATGTTTTAATTCAAAAACAGGAGAAACTGTTGGGGTTCCTAATTGTACTTGGAGCGCTGCAGGAGAAATAATAGCAAGTCAATATTTAAGAGGAAAAAAATTATTACTATGAGTGTATTAAAAGATATAGATATTATATGTGTTGGAGAGGCAATAGTAGATTTTTTAGGTCATGAACATGATCATACACTACTAGAAACAAGTGATTATAAACGTTATTTAGGAGGTTCACCAACTAACGTAGCAATGAATTGTGCTAGATTAGGACTCAAAGTTCATTTGGCAGTGTCTGTTGGTGATGATGATTTTGGTACTTTTATGACCGAAGGTTTGGAAGAGAATAACATTAATATTGATATGGTACAGCGAGTTAAAGGCGTACCAACATCTGTAATTTTTATTTCTAGAACAGATAAAACACCACACTTTTTGCCATACAGAACAGCTGATTGTCATGTAACTGAAGATCAAATACCAGATGAAGTTTTAAAAAGAACAAAAATATATCATACTACATGTTTTGCTTTGAGTAGAGATATTGCCAGAACAACTATTTTAAATAAAGCCAAGATAGCTTTTGAAAATGGAAGTAAAATTAGTATTGATTTAAATTATTCACCTGTTGTATGGCCTGATAGAGAAGAGGCGCTAGAAGTTATAAAAAAATATTGTAAACTAAACCCTTTTGTAAAAATAAGTGTTGATGATATGCGCCGCTTATTTGGAGACATTGAAGTCTCTGATATGTTTACTTTTTTTCATAAAGAAGGAGTTGATATTGTTTGTTTAACACAAGGGAGTGAAGGTGTTATTTTATCAAAAAGAGGGCAGCAAATAATTAATTTACCAGCCGTTAAAATTGAAAAAATATTAGATGCTACAGGAGCGGGTGATGCCTTTTGGGCTGGTTTCTTATATTCGTATTTAAAAGAATATTCTTTAGAAGAAAGTTTAGATATGGCATTGAAGTTAGCAGCTTTAAAACTTCAAAATGCAGGACATTTACCAGAAAACAGTATTGAGTTATTAGCATATTTCAGGAAAAAATCTAAATAGTACCAATAAAAAAAGCTGAACAAAATGTTCAGCTTTTTGTCGGGGTGGCAGGATTCGAACCTGCGACCTCCTGCTCCCAAAGCAGGCGCGATGACCGGGCTACGCTACACCCCGAATTGTTTTCGGATTGCAAATTTATAAAAAAAAATCAATTACCAATCAAAAAAAACAATTTTTTGTATGATTATTATTTTTTATCGACTAATAGCAAAATTATATATTTAATATCATTTTATAATTTATCAAAAAACTTAAATTTGTAAGTAAAATTTATAACCCCATGTCAGAAACAACAGAAAATGTAAAATGCCTTATTATAGGTTCGGGACCAGCAGGATACACAGCAGCAATTTATGCAGCAAGAGCAGATATGAAACCAGTTATGTATACAGGTATGCAAATGGGAGGTCAGTTAACTACAACTACAGAAGTAGATAATTTCCCTGGTTACCCTAATGGTACAGATGGTACTGCAATGATGGAGGATTTAAAAAATCAGGCAGAGCGTTTTGGTACAGATGTGCGTTTTGGAATGGTTACAAAAACTGAATTCTCTAATGAAATAGGAGGTAAACATAAAGTTATTGTAGATGATGCTAAAGAAATTATTGCGGATACCGTAATTATTTCTACAGGAGCTACCGCTAAATATTTAGGTTTAGAAAGTGAACAACGTTTAATTGGTGGCGGTGTTTCGGCTTGTGCAACTTGTGATGGTTTCTTTTACAAAGGTCAAGATGTAGTAGTAGTAGGTGCAGGTGATACAGCGGCAGAAGAAGCTACTTACCTTGCGAATATTTGTAGTAAAGTTACTATGTTAGTAAGAAAAGATTATATGAGAGCTTCTAAAGCAATGCAACATAGAGTTAATAAAACTGAAAATATTGAAGTTTTGTATAATACTGAGATTGATGAGGTTTTAGGAGACAATGTTGTTGAAGGGGTAAGAGCTGTTAATAACCAAACAGGTGATAAAAAAGATATTCCTGTAACTGGTGTGTTTATTGCTATTGGACATAAACCAAACACTGACTTGTTTAAAGGTGTTTTAGATATGGATGAAACAGGTTATTTAATAACTAATGGAAAATCTACTAAAACTAATTTACCTGGAGTATTTGCAGCTGGTGATGTTCAAGATAAAGAATACAGACAAGCTGTAACAGCAGCTGGTACTGGATGTATGGCAGCTTTAGATGCTGAAAGATATTTAGGAGCTTTAGAATAGTATTATCTAATATAAATAAAAAAGGGACTGTTTTCAGTCCCTTTTTATTTTTACTCGATCAGAAATAATGTTCAATTCTTTAAACAGGTATAGGATTCCCTCAATTAGTTAAAGAAATCTAGTATCAGGTGAAATGCTTTTCGATAATTTCTTTTAAAATATCTTTAGTTAGTGGTTTATTAATAAATCCATTAACAATACCATATTCTTCTTCGGCTCTTTTTTTATCGTCGGGGTTTAAAGAGGTTGTTAACATAACTACAACAAACTGACGTTTTTTTACATCATCTAATTTTTTGTATTCTTCTAAAAATTCCCATCCATTCATGGCTGGCATATTGATGTCTAAAAATATCAAATCAGGTTCTGGATGCTTACCTTTAACGGCTTCTTTAATATATTTTAAAGCTTCTATACCGTTTAAAGCAGTAGCAACTTCTTCGACAAACCCCGTTTTATCAATTATCATTTTGTGTAAAAAGTTGGTTGGTTCATCGTCATCAACTAGTAGTATGCTTTTTAGTTTTATCATTAGTTTTGGTTTTAGGAATTGTAAAGTGGAATGTACTTCCATTATTTTCAACTGAGTTTACCCAAATATCTCCGCCATGTAAATCAACTATTTTTTTACAATGTGCTAAACCTATTCCGGTTCCCTCATATTCAGTTCGGTTATGTAGTCTTTGAAATATTATAAATATTTTTTTCTGATAATTTTCTGCAATACCAATACCATTATCTTTTACTGAAAATTGCCATTTACCCTTTGTTTTTTCAGCAAAAATCTCAATTATGGGGCTCACACCTTCTTTTGTAAACTTAATACTGTTTGAAATTAGGTTCTGAAATAATAGCCTTAAAGGCAATTTATATCCTACAATGGTAGGTAGTTCATTATATTTAATTGTAGTATTGGTTTCTTCTATTTTTTTTGATAAATCTTCAATTACTTCTTTTATGAGTTCATTACAGTCTATTAATTCTAATGTATGATCTTTATCTAGCCTACTATAGTCTAATAAACCTTTTATTAATGTGCTCATTCTTTCAGACGCATCCAGAACATAGTTCATACTTCTTTTACCCAAATCATCTAAATTATCATAATTACTCTCTTGCATAAGTTGCGTAAAGCTTATGATAGTTCGTAGGGGTTCTTGTAAATCATGACTGGCTACGTAGGCAAATTGCTCTAATTCTTTGTTTTTAAATTCTAATTGTTGAACGTATTTTGATTTTAATATTTTTTCTTGTTTTTTTCTTTGAGAAATATCGTATTTAATAATTAGGTTTTCAGTAATATTTCCTTTTTCATCTTTAAAAGGAACAACTCCGGTGTACACCCAATAATAATTACCATTTTTATCTTTGTGTTTAACATCACCAGTCCAAATATTACCTTTAGTTATTGTTTCCCACATTGAATCATAAAAATCTTTAGAATGAAATCCAGAACTGATGATGCTAAAATGTTGGTTAATTAATTCTTCTCTGCTGTATTTTGATATTTCACAAAATTTATCATTCACGTATTTTAAATATCCATCGGGAGTAGATTTTGCTATAATCGTTACTTTTTCTAACCCTTCAATAAATTGTTCTAAATCTCTGTTTTTGTTCTGTAGTTTATGTTTTAACTCTCTTCTTTCATAAGCTGCTTTGTTTATGTCTATTGCCAATATAGATATATAACCTACTATTAAGGGAATACTCAAGGCAGTATAAAATACAAGTCCAAAAGAAGAGTCTATTTTGTTGTTATTAATAGCAAGTAAAATTGTATAACTAAGTATTATAGAAAAAAGGATGATAACTGGTAATAAACGTCTTAAAAGTTTACTACCAACTAAATCTAAAATAAATAGTTTTCTAAATACTGAATCTTTATTATTAAATAGCAGTGAAAATGAAATTCCCATAAATAATAATGAAGTATGAATAGCCATAGTTTTAAAAAAAATAGCTTTATTACTTATTGGAATCTGTAATATAAAAGAGATTAATGCAATTAAACAAATTGTTATTGTAAGAAAAGCAAAAGCTTCGCCTGTATATTTTATTTTTATGTTTTTACTTTTTAACCCTATAAAGCCAAATGACGCTAGTATTGAAGATATTGCTGTTGCAGGAGACATTCTACCTGGGTTGTTTTGTGATAAAGTATCCATAACAAAAATGTTGTCAATATCAATGATAGATATGTCAACATAGCTTAATAATGTGATTAACGCTACGCTAATTACAAATACAAGTATTGCATTGTGTATATATGTTGTTAGTAAGCTATTTTGTTTGTTTAATAAAATTGTAGTAGTTAATAAGCACAATACTAAAGCAGTATTAAACTTCATGGTTGCTCCGTTAGGCAAAATACTTAATAAGCTCTTATTACCACTTATCCATGCAAAAATTACGGTTAAGCATACCGTAAACGATAGTATTATAAATATAATATCAATTTTACTTAAAATAGATATTTTGTTTTTTTCAGACTTGGTTAGAATTTCTTTTAGCATCCATCTTATCTTTTTATTGCAACCAAATAAGATAATAGCATTATAACATTTTTAAGGAATATTTTATAAATACCTAATATCTAATACACTAAGTTACTAAAAAGTATAATTGAATTTATTTTTTTTGTGTTATTATTTTAATAGAAAATAAAACAAAAAAGACCGTTAACTATCGTTAACGATCTTTTTAAACAAACAACTAAATTCTAAAACCTATAAAAAAGTTGAAGAAAATTGTTAGCTCTTTCGAGCAATATGGTTTAGAAGCAGTATTGATTTTCTGCTTTTAATTTTTCTGCGATTGTATTACGTAATTCAACTACGTTAGGGTAGTTTGCATACTTTGTGAAACGCTTAAGTCCCATTAACATCATACGTTGCTCGTCACCCTCCGCGAAAGAAATAATACCTTCTCTTGCATTTTGAGTAATGATTTCTACAGCATTGTATAAATATAATTTAGCCATTGCGATTTGCTCTTTTTGAGCAGCTTCACCAAATCTTTTTACGTTTTTCTCTGTACGTAAAATTCCTGATTCTGCCATGTAAATTTCAATTAGAATATTTGAAGCAGCAGTTAATAATTGTTGGTGCTTCTCTAATTCTGGTCCGAATTTTTGTAAAGCTGATCCAGCAACCATTAAGAATACTTTCTTTAACTTACCTAAAATCTCTTTTTCTTCAGAGAATAATTCAGAGTAATCTGGCGTATCGAATGAAGGAATTCCCATTAATTCATCAGCAACTTTCATTGCAGGGTTTAATAAATCAACATGTCCTTTCATTGCTTTCTTTACTAACATACCAACAGAAAGTAAACGGTTAATTTCGTTTGTACCTTCGTAAATACGAGCAATACGAGCATCTCTCCAAGCAGCTTCCATTGGAGTTTCTTCAGAGAATCCCATACCTCCAAAAATCTGGATACCTTCGTCAGAACAGTTTTGAACATCTTCAGAAACAGCAACTTTTAAAATAGAACATTCGATTGCATATTCTTCAACACCTTTTAATTCAGCATCTTGATGTGAGTTACCTTCTGCTTCTCTAATTGCAATTCTATCTTCAATGTTTTTAGCAGCTCTATAAGATGCAGATTCACCAACATAGGCACTAGTAGCCATTTCTGCTAATTTCATTTTGATAGCACCAAACTCAGAAATTGATGTTTTGAATTGCTTACGCTCATTTGCATATTTTACAGCATCTGTAATAATTCTTCTTTGTGAATCTAAACAAGCAGCAGCTAATTTAATACGACCAACGTTTAATGCGTTCATTGCAATTTTAAATCCACCTCCACGCTCAGATAACATATTCTCAACTGGAATTAACGTATCATTAAAGAATACCTGACGCGTAGAAGAAGCTCTAATACCTAATTTGTGCTCTTCCTCACCTAATGTTACTCCGTTCGGATTATTCTTGTCATACTCTAAAATAAATCCAGTAATGTTTTTATCATCTCCAATACGAGCAAAAACGATGAAAATCTCAGCAAAACCTGCATTAGAAATCCACATTTTTTGTCCGTTAATTTTATAATGCTTACCATCTTCCGTTAACTCAGCAGTAGTTTTACCAGAGTTTGCATCAGATCCAGCACCTGGCTCTGTTAAACAGTAAGCTCCAAAACGCTCACCCATTGCTAAAGCTGGTACATATTTTTGTTTTTGCTCTTCGGTTCCATATAAGGTAATCGGCATTGTTCCGATTCCTGTATGTGCACCAAAAGCTGTACTGAAAGATCCTGTTCCACTTGAAATGTAGTCACATACTAACATAGTAGAAACGAATCCCATTCCTAATCCTCCATAAGTTTCAGGAACGGCAACACCTAAGAATCCTAATTCACCAGCTTTACGCATAGTTTCTTCCGTTAACGCATAGTCTTTTGCTTCAAAACGCGTTTTGTTAGGAATGATTTCACGCTCGTTAAATTCTTTAACTGCGTCTCTCATCATTGTTTGCTCTTCTGTAAAATCTTCAGGAGTAAAAATGTCTTCGCACTTAGTTTCTTTTACTAAAAATTGCCCTCCTCTTAAAATATCTTTATTAACTGTTTCAGCCATTTTAATTAATTTTTTGTTTTGAAAATATTAGTTTAAAAATTCAAAAATACCAGCAGCACCCTGACCAGTACCTACACACATAGTTACCATTCCGTACTTGTTTTTCATTTCACGTTTACGCATTTCATCGAATAACTGTACTGATAACTTAGCTCCTGTACATCCTAATGGGTGACCTAATGCAATAGCTCCACCATTTACATTGATAATGTCAGGATTTAATCCTAATTCTCTTATAACTGCTAATGATTGAGAAGCAAATGCTTCATTTAATTCAATTAAATCAATATCGTTTTGTTGTAAACCTGCTTGCTTTAATGCTTTTGGAATAGCAGCAACTGGACCAATTCCCATAATTCTTGGAGGGACACCTGCAGCAGCATAACTTACCATACGAGCAATTGGTTCAAGGTTTAATTCTTTCACCATCTCTTCGCTCATTACCATTACGAATGCAGCACCATCACTTGTTTGTGAAGAGTTTCCTGCAGTAACCGATCCGTTTGCAGCAAATACAGGACGCAATCTTCCTAATGCTTCAACGCTAGTTCCTCTACGAGGTCCTTCATCTTTAGTTACAGTAAATTTACGAGTCGCTTTTTTACCATTTCCATCCACATAAGTTTCTTCAACTTCAATAGGAACGATTTGATCTTGGAAACGATTTTCATCTAATGCTCTTAAAGCTTTCATATGAGAGTTGAAAGCAAACTCATCTTGATCAGCACGAGAAACATTGTATTCTTGAGCTACAGCTTCCGCTGTATTTCCCATTCCCCAGTAATAATCTTCATGACCAGCATTCACAATATTGTAGTTTAGTTCTGGTTTGAAACCTGTCATAGGAACAGAAGTCATGCTTTCAGCACCACCCGCAATAATACATTCAGCCATTCCTGACTGGATTTTTGCCACAGCCATACCAATTGTTTCTAATCCTGAAGAACAGAAACGGTTCACAGTAACTCCAGGAACATCAACAGAATCTAATCCAATTAATGAAATAATACGAGCCATGTTTAATCCTTGAGATCCCTCTGGCATTGCATTTCCTACAATTACATCATCAATACGTTTAACGTCAAACTCAGGAAGTTTTCCCATCATGTATTGAATTGTCTCAGCAGCTAATTCATCTGCTCTTTTAAATCTAAAACCACCTCTTTTTGACTTTCCTACGGCAGTTCTATATCCTTTTACTATATATGCTGTTTTCATTGTTTAGTTTCTTAATGGTTTACCAGTTTTTAACATGTGCTGAATACGCTCCAATGTTTTACGTTCTGTAGTTAGACTTAAGAATGCTTCACGTTCAATGTCTAATAAGTACTGTTCAGAAACTTTTGTTGGTTCTGATAAATCTCCACCAGCCATTACATAAGCTAGTTTGTTTGCAATCTTTTGATCGTGCTCTGAAATGAATCTACTAGCTTGCATTGAATCCGTAGCAACCATAAACGCACCTAATGCTTGTTTACCAAGAACTAAAACATCTTTACGGCTTACAGGTTGTGTATAACCAGCTTCCGCTAATAGTAATGCATGTTTCTTAGCTTCTGCGATTTGACGATCTCTATTTACAACAACAACATCTTTTCCTTGCTGTAATAATCCTAAATCAAAAGCTTCGTAAGCAGAAGTAGATACTTTTGCCATTCCGATAGTTAAGAAATACTCTTGTAAAACGTTTAATTGAACATCTCCTGGACGGAATGTATCAGACGCTCTTAAAGCCATTTCTTTAGATCCACCACCACCAGGGATAACTCCAACACCAAATTCAACTAATCCCATGTAAGTTTCAGCAGCAGCAACAACTTTGTCTGCGTGTAATGATAATTCACATCCTCCACCTAAAGCCATTCCATGAGGAGCAGCAATAACAGGAATAGAAGAATAACGCATACGCATCATGGTATCTTGGAAATATTTGATAGCCATGTTCAACTCATCATACTCTTGCTCAACAGCCATCATGAAAATCATACCAATGTTTGCTCCTACAGAGAAGTTTGCACCTTGATTTCCTACTACTAATCCTTCAAAATCTTTTTCAGCTAAATCAACTGCTTTGTTTAATCCAGCTAAAACATCTCCACCAATCGTATTCATTTTAGATTGGAACTCACAGTTTAAGATACCGTCTCCTAAATCTTCAATTACAACTCCTGAGTTTTTGAATACTTCATTAGATTTTCTAATGTTATCTAAGATGATAAATGAATCTTGTCCAGGCTTTTTAACTTGAGCTTTTTCATTTACATCATAATAATACGTAGCACCGTCTTTAACAGTATAGAAAGCAGTTTCTCCTTTAGCAACCATTTCAGTTACCCAAGCAGCAGGCTCTTTACCTTCAGCTTTCATTAATTCGATACCTTTTTCAACACCTACAGCATCCCAAATTTCGAATGGTCCATTTTCCCATCCAAATCCAGCTTTCATAGCATCATCAATTCTATATAATTCATCTGAAATTTCAGGAATTCTATTTTGAACATAAGCAAACATTGCTGCGAAGTTCTTACGGTAGAACTCACCCGCTTTATCTTTACCACCAACTAATACTTTAAATCGATCAATTGGTTTGTCGATTGTTTTAGTTAATTCTAATGTAGCAAATTTCGCTTTCTTCGATGGACGATATTCCATCGTATCTAAGTCTAATGCAAGAATTTCTTTTTTACCTTCTGCGTTAACAGATTTTTTATAAAAACCTTGTTTAGTTTTACTTCCTAACCATTTGTTTTCCATCATTGTGTTGATGAAATCTGGTAATTTGAATAAGTCGTGAGCTTCGTCATTAGGACAGTTTTCATAAATACCATTAGCAACATGTACTAAAGTATCTAATCCTACAACGTCTACTGTACGGAAAGTAGCTGATTTTGGACGACCGATTACTGGTCCCGTTAATTTATCAACTTCTTCTACCGTTAAACCTAATTCTTTTACTTGGTGGAATAAAGATTGAATTCCGAAGATACCAATACGATTTCCAATAAATGCTGGAGTATCTTTTGCTAAAACAGAAGTTTTACCTAAAAATTTCTCACCATACTCCATTAAGAAATCAGTAACTGCAGGATCACAATCTGGACCTGGTACTACTTCAAATAATTTTAAGTAACGAGGCGGATTGAAGAAGTGAGTAACAGCAAAGTGTTTACGGAAATCTTCGCTACGGCCTTCGTTCATAAACTTAATAGGAATACCAGAAGTGTTAGAAGAAATAATAGTACCTGGTGTACGATATTTTTCTACTTTTTCAAATACACTTTGTTTAATATCTAAGCGTTCTACCACAACCTCCATTACCCAATCTACATCTTTAATTTTGTGTAAATCGTCATCTAAGTTTCCTGTAGTAATTCTACTAGCAAACTTTTTGTTGTAAATAGGTGATGGTTTAGATTTTAAAGCTGCAGTTAACGCATCATTTACAATACGATTACGAACAACTTTGTCTTCTAGAGTTAAACCTTTTGCCTTCTCTTTGTCGTTTACTTCTCTTGGAACAATATCCAATAATAATACGTCAACGCCAATGTTAGCAAAGTGACAAGCGATACCGCTTCCCATAATTCCGGAACCGATGATTGCTACTTTTTTAATTCTTCTTTTGCTCATTAGTTAATATGGTTTGAATTTATACAGCTTCTGAAGAAATATCTGGATATATTTCTCTTTCCGCTATAAGTTTGTTTATAGTTTGTGTAACTTTAAAAAACGTTTCTATTTCTTGTTCTGAAAGGTTTTCTTTTACCTTATTATTAAATTGATATACATGACCTTTAGAAACCTCTCTTTTGTCTTTTCCAAATTGTGTAAGCTTAATTAATACGCTTCTTCCATCTTCTGGGTTTTTCTTGCGTATTATTAAACCTTTATCTTCCATTGATTTTAAAATTCGGGATAAGCTTGTGGGCTCCATACCCATTAATGGGCCAAGAGCAGTAGAGGGGGTTCCGTTTTCTTGATCTATATTTAATAGTACAAAAGCCATTGCCATAGTACTGTCATGCTTAGAAGCTTGCTCGTTGTACATTTTAGCAACCGCCTGCCATGTAGCTCTTAATTGATGATCTATTGTTTTGTTTTTGTCCATAAGCTGGATTCAAAGATAAACAATTTTATTATGCATGCATAGTAAATTTAAAAAAAATTATGCACGCATAGTAAATTTTTATGCAAGCTTTTTGTAAATATGATAACAAATAGGCATAAAAAATGTAAGTTTGTCTACCTTAAAACCTATTAATTGTTTAAAATTCAATGAGTAATTTATTAGAAGTTAATAATGTAGTGAAACGATATGGAGAGTACACTGCATTAAATGATGTATCGCTTCATATACCTAAAGGAAGTGTTTTTGGATTATTAGGGCCAAACGGAGCTGGAAAAACATCTTTAATAAGGATTATTAATCAAATTACAATGCCTGATTCTGGTGAGGTAATATTAGATGGAGAGAAACTAGCACCACATCATATAGAACAAATTGGTTATTTGCCAGAAGAAAGAGGTTTGTACAAATCTATGAAAGTAGGAGAGCAGGCCTTATACTTAGCTCAGCTAAAAGGAATGAGCAAGGCTGAAGCTAAAAAACGATTAAAGTATTGGTTTGATAAATTTGATATTGGTGCTTGGTGGAATAAGAAGATTGAAGAGTTGTCAAAAGGAATGGCTCAAAAAGTTCAATTTATAGTTACCGTATTGCATCAACCTAAATTATTAATATTTGATGAGCCTTTTTCAGGTTTCGATCCTATTAATGCGCAATTAATAGCCAAAGAAATTTTACAGTTACGAGACGAAGGAGCTACCATTATATTTTCTACGCATAGAATGGAAAGTGTTGAAGAAATGTGTGATTATATTGCTTTGATTAACAAGTCAAATAAAATTTTAGACGGTAAGCTAGAAGATATAAAAAGAACTTACAGAACTAATACTTTTCAAGTTGGTTTACAAACAAGCAATTCGTTAGAGGTTCAGCAGGAATTAAAATCTAGATTTGAAGTTTATCCTGCAGATTTTAAAACATTACACAAAGGTTTACAATTAAATGTAAAGTTACCTAATGAAGCAGCAGCTTCAGACTTATTGTCTTTTTTAAATACTAAGGGATCAGTAAATCATTTTGTAGAGCTTGTACCAAGTGCTAACGATATTTTTATTCAAACTGTAGACAAAACAAACCAATAATGAACAAGTTATTATTAATAATTCAAAGAGAGTTTATAGCAAAGGTTAGAAATAAATCTTTTATAATCATGACTTTTTTAAGTCCTATTATAGCAGTTGGGATGATTGCTTTAGTGGTGTTTTTAACGAAAAAGAATGATGAAAAGATTAAAAAAATTACTTATGTAGATAACTCAGGGTTGTTTACTAAAGATGATTTTAAAGACACCAAAAACATAAAGTATGAAGATTTTACAAAACTAGGTTTAGAAGCAACTAAAAAGGAAGTGGAAGATGGTAGGTATTATGGTGTTTTATATTTACCCAAAATAGATAGTTTAGAACTGTTAGCGGCATCTGTTGAGTTTTTCTCTAAAGATACTCCCGGAATAAGTACACTTGATCAAATAGAAGGAAATGTTAATCAGAAGCTTAGAAGCTTAAAGATGCAACAGTTAGGAATTGATGAGGCTAAAATAGCATCATCAAAAATAAAATCTAACATTAAAATGTTTAATTTTTCAGGAGAGCAATCATCTAAATTAATTAATGCATTAAAAATAGCAGTAGGAGGTATTGCAGGTTACTTACTAATGATGTTTGTTATTATTTATGGAACTTCAGTGATGAGAAGTGTTATAGAGGAGAAAACAAGCAGAATTATTGAAGTAATTGTATCTTCTGTAAAGCCATTTCAATTAATGTTAGGTAAAATTATAGGAAATGCCACAGCTGGTTTATTACAATTTGCAATTTGGGGTATTTTATTAATTATATTAAATGTAGTGGTGTCAACAGTTTTTGGACTAAATATGTCGGATATGAATGGAGGTTCCTCTTCTGAAGCGATGCAACAAGTAGCGGGAGCTAATGATAAAGTTCAGATGTTGTTACAAGAAGTTTTTAGATTACCTTTAGTAGAACTTTTTTTCTTATTTATTTTTTACTTTTTAGCAGGTTATATGTTATACAGCTCATTATTTGCAGCAATAGGTGCAGCTGTGGATAGCGAAACAGATACACAACAATTTATGATGCCAGTAATGTTGCCATTAATGTTAGCTGTTTATGTTGGTGCCTTTACTGTTATAGATGATCCACACGGGCCGGTATCTGTAGTATTTTCTCATATTCCATTAACATCACCAATTGTAATGTTAATGCGTGTTCCGTTTGGAGTTGCTTGGTGGGAAATATTAGTTTCTATGTTAATTCTTATCTTTACATTTTTAGCTGTTGTTTGGTTAGCTGCTAAAATATATAGAGTTGGTATTTTAATGTATGGTAAAAAGCCAACCTATAAAGATTTATGGAAATGGATTCGTTATAGTGCTTAAATTATATGAAAGAAATTAAAGAATTTTTAAACTACGAGTTTACCTACAATAAAAACATTAGTATTAGTGTAAAGTCATTATTAATAGCTATTAGTTTAATATTAATAACGTCTATTTTACTAAAGCTTTTTAAGAAGTACGTAGTTAAAAGATTACAAAACCAAGATAAAAATAAGTTTGATACTATTTTTTCTTTTGGAAAGTGGTTGGTTTATATCATTATATTTTTAATAACACTTCAAAGTTCTGGTGTAGAAATAACAGCACTTTTTGCGGCTTCTGCAGCATTATTAATTGGTGTTGGTTTGGCTTTACAAACGTTTTTTCAGGATATAATTTCAGGAATTTTCATAATTGTTGACCAAAGCGTACATGTGGGAGATATTATTGAACTAGATGGTAAAATTGGAAGAGTTGATGAAATTAGATTGAGAACCACCAGAGCTGTTACTATAGATAATAAGGTTTTAGTAATACCTAACCATTTATACTTAACTAATAGTTTATTTAACTGGACTCAAAACGGAACAACTACCCGTGAAAATGTAGAAGTTGGTGTAGCTTATGGTAGTGATGTTGATTTGGTTAAAAAGCTATTATTACAAGCAGCTTCAGAACATCCTAAGGTTTTAAAATATCCAGAACCAATGGTGTTATTTACCAATTTTGGAGATAGTGCTTTAAATTTCCGACTTATTTTTACGTTAAACGATAGTTTTCAGGCAGCAATTCCTAAAAGTGATATTCGTTTTACAATCAATAAGTTATTTAAAGAGAATAATATTTCAATACCATTTCCTCAAAGAGATATTCATATTGTAAGTGGAAATTTAATTAAAGAAGAAACAAAAAGTGAGTAAAATGGCTCGCTTTTTGAGTTTTAATACCAAACTAAACGTAACAAGTAAGCTTTATCTAAGTGATTTACTTGTTTAAAAAATATATGTATGGCAAAAATTTTATTAATAGAAGACGAAGCAGCAATTCGTAGAGTACTTAAAAAAATTATTTCTGAAGAAAATGATGCGTATGAACTAGAAGAAGCTGAAGATGGATTGGCTGGTATTGAGTTGATTCAAAAAAACGACTACGATTTAGTGTTCTGTGATATTAAAATGCCAAAAATGGATGGTGTTGAGGTACTAGAGAAAGTTAGAAAAATTAAACCAGAAATACCAATGGTAATGATATCTGGTCATGGTGATTTAGATACCGCTGTAAACACAATGCGTTTAGGTGCTTTTGATTATATATCAAAACCGCCAGATTTAAATCGTTTGTTAAACACTGTAAGAAATGCTTTGGATAAAAAAGAATTGGTGGTAGAGAACAAGCGTTTGAAGAAAAAAGTAAGTAAAAGTTATGAAATGATTGGGGAGAGTGATGAAATCTCTCATATTAAAGAAATCATAGAAAAGGTAGCAGCAACAGATGCTCGTGTGTTAATTACCGGACCCAATGGTACAGGTAAAGAATTAGTTGCGCATTGGTTGCATGAAAAATCAGATAGGTCTAAAGCTCCAATGATTGAGGTTAACTGTGCGGCAATACCTTCTGAATTAATAGAAAGTGAGCTTTTTGGTCATGTAAAAGGAAGTTTTACAGGTGCTAACAAAGATAGAGCTGGAAAATTTGAAGCAGCAAACGGCGGAACTATTTTTTTAGATGAAATTGGAGATATGAGTTTATCTGCCCAAGCAAAAGTGTTAAGAGCACTTCAAGAAAATAGAGTTTCTAGAGTTGGGAGTGATAAGGATATTAAAGTAAATGTTAGAGTATTAGCTGCAACTAATAAAGACTTAAAAAAAGAAATTGCAGAAGGTAGATTTCGTGAAGATTTATACCATAGGTTAGCAGTAATTTTAATAAAAGTTCCAGCATTAAATGATAGGAGAGATGATATTCCATTATTAGTAAGTCATTTCTGTAAAAAAATAGCTGAAGAACAGGGTATGCCGAAAAAAGATTTCTCAAAAGGAGCCATTAAAATGTTGCAAGAATACGACTGGACAGGTAATATTAGAGAACTTAGAAACGTAGTTGAAAGATTATTAATTCTCGGTGAAAAGGAAGTGTCTGAAAACGATGTTAAACTTTTTGCAAGTAAGTAGATTTTTAAAAAAAAATATATGATAAAATGAAAAGAAAAGATTTAATAGCACTTCGAATTTTGGGGTTATCAATATCTATACCTTTAACTATAGGAGGTGTATTAGGTAATATGAAAATCTTTTATTCCGGATTATGCATTGGTTTAATTTTAATTTTGATATTATATTTCTACCCAAAAAAATAATAACTATTAAGAATAAAGTTTGTAAATAACCAGCATAAATTGATTCTCTACTTATAATGAGATTTTTTCTTATGTAATTGTTATAAAAGTCAGTTTTAAATCATCTTATAAAAAATAGCTGAAGAACAGGGTATGCCGAAAAAAGATTTCTCAAAAGGAGCCATTAAAATGTTGCAAGAATACAATTGGACAGGTAATATTAGAGAACTTAGAAACGTAGTTGAAAGATTATTAATTCTCGGTGAAAAGGAAGTGTCTGAAAACGATGTTAAACTTTTTGCGAGTAAATAGAAACTATTACAACAAAAAAAAGAACGCCTAAATTTTTTAGGCGTTCTTTTTTTATGTTAGTTCACTAACTTGTTGATTAGTTTTTTAACTCCAAGTTTACCAGCAGTAGATGCTATTGTTTTAATCCAGTTTGCATATGATAAATCATCTTTAAATTGATGTTTTATCAATTTTATTTCTTCAACAGAAATGTCACGTTTTAATTTTAAACGTTTCAATTCTTTTGAAACTTCGTCTAAGTTTTTATAAGTTGTCTTCATCATCAAAATATTTTTTAGATAAATTCTGTATGACCAGATTTTCAATCTTTTTTCTACCTGAATAAGCAAGTAAAGCAAATAGAAAAAAGATAATAGCTACTGATACATATCCTAAAAACGGATTATTTAACGCCTTACCAATTATAGAAGAAGTTGCCACGGCTAAAAAAATAAAAGCAATTAGCATAAAAATTCCTACCATAGCAAAATTAAAAACTAGGCTGAGCGATGAGGTAAGTACTTGAAAAATTTTTAGTTTGTAATAATTTTCAGAGTTCTTAATAAATTCCTCACTTTTTTCAATAGCTTTTTCTGAGGTTTGTTGTATGGAGTTTATTACTGACATTACTTTGTTTGTAATTTTTTATTTTTTGCTTTTAATACTTTAAGCTTCTCTTCTAAATTAGTAATCACATCTTCTGCTTTATAACTAGCATCTGTAATAATAGTGTCTAACTTTTCTTCTAAAGTGGTTGTTTTAGAACTTAATGAATCAGATATATTACTATTAATTACCTGGGCTTTATCTAAAACTTGGTCTTTAATATTGTTAGCTTCCTTTGCAATGGTATCTTTGGCAGTAATTGCACCATCTACAATTTTTTGTCTTGTTTTACTTCCTTTGTCTGGTGCTAATAAAACACCCAAACCAGCACCAACTGCTAATCCTGCTAACACTCCGTATACATTACTTTCGTTACTCATATGTTTTTGTTTTTTAGGTTAATAATTAATTTCAATACAAAATTACATGAGCAATACAGTAATTGTTAACCCAAAAAAATCAAATGTTAACTCATTAGATTTTAGAGGTTACTTAACTCATTTTCTTTAGTTATTTTTGAATAAAAATCAAGATTATGGCAATTTTAGGAGGAATTATTAAAGGAGCAATAGATGTTGCAAATGTATTTGTGAGTGATGCAAATCATGTTCAAAATCAACAAAAAGAATTAGAAAATTTATTAAATACAGCTAAAAATACTGCGTTTGGAAAACATTATCAGTTTGAAAGTATTTTAAATGCAGATGATATTGCTGAAAGCTTTGCGAAGAAGGTTCCTTATTTTGATTATCATGCCATGAATGATACATGGTGGAAACGATTACATGATGGAGAAGAAAATGTTACTTGGCCCAATTCACCTAATTATTACGCCTTAAGTTCTGGAACAACAGGTAAAAAAAGTAAGCGTATTCCTGTAACAGATGAAATGATTGAAGCAATAAGACAAGCTGGTATTAAGCAAGTATTGGCCTTACATAATTTTGATTTACCATCTAGTTTTTTTGAAAAAGAAATAATAATGTTGGGTAGTTCTACTAATTTGCAAGAACGAACAGATGATAAATTAGAAGGAGAAATTAGTGGTATTAGTGCTAGTAATATCCCCTTTTGGTTTAAAGGATATTACAAACCGGGTGAAGAAATTGCTAAGATTGATGAATGGGAAGAAAGGGTGTTAAAAATTGCTCAAAAAGCTAAAAGTTGGGATATAGGCGCGTTAAGTGGTATTCCGTCTTGGATAGAGTTAATGTTGCAAAAAGTTATTGAATATCATAAGGTATCTCATATTCATGAAATTTGGCCCAATCTACAAGTTTACACATCAGGAGGTGTAGCTTTTGGGCCGTATGAGAAAAGTTTTAAAGCCTTATTAGGTAAAGAAGTAATTGTTATAGATACTTATTTGGCTTCTGAAGGATATATTGCAACCCAAGTACGCCCAGAAACTGATGCTATGCAATTAAATACCGATAACGGAATTTATTTTGAGTTTGTTCCGTTTACTCCTGAGGTCATAAATGAAGACGGTTCTATAAAGCAAAATGCTCCGTGTTTAACCTTATCTGAGGTAACTACAGATCAAGATTATGCATTAATTATAAGTACTGTAAGCGGAGCTTGGCGTTATTTAATTGGTGATACAATTCAGTTTACTAATGTTGAAAAGGCAGAAGTTAAAATTACTGGCAGGACTAAATTCTTTTTAAACACGGTGGGTTCTCAATTATCTGTTAATAAAATGGACGATGCAATGCGTCATTTAGAAAACCACTTTAACACACAAATTACAGAATATACTATTTGTGCTAAACGTAACAAACATGATGATTTTTATCATAATTGGTATTTAGGTACAGATCTTAAAGAAGATGAAGCTAAGATTGCAAAAGTGTTAGATAACTTTTTAAAAGAAGCTAATAAGAACTATAAAGTTGCAAGAAGTAAAGCATTAGAAGGTGTTAAAGTAAATTTAGTGCCCGTTACTGTTTTTCATGATTGGAATGAACATAACAAAAAGAAGGGTGGACAAGTAAAAATGGAACGAGTTATGAGCCCAGAAAAGTTTGAAGAATGGGAAACTTTTGTAAAACAACAGTAAATTACGTTGTTTCTTCAGTAATTAAATGCATGATTTCCTCTGGTGAAACATAATATTTTTTAATTCTATTTTTATAGGATTCAGAAATATCGGCATGTTTTAAAATATAGTTTTTGGTAGCTAATATGTATTGTTGCATTCCTCTTTGTACTGCGTAAAAGTCTGCTCTTCGCTCGGCTTCAATTAAATGATTTTCAAATAAAATATATTTTACACCAAATACTATTAACTCCCAATTACTCATGCTTTCATAGTCAACAATATGTCCAAGTTCATGACCTATCCAGCCAATAAAAACAGGGGCAGGAATACTGGTGGTTTTAATTTTTTTATCAGCAATTTTAAATTGTTCGCTAATGTAAATAATATATTTTCTGTTTTTTTTACCAGTTAGCAAGCTTAAAAAGTTGGGTTGAGCAAGCATGGTAGATTTTTTAATGTTTTTTTTAAACTGGAAAGTAATTGGTTTATCTTTTAACTCTGGATAAAAACTCAATGCTTCTTCTACTTTGTCGGTTATATTTAGTGGTATCTTTTTATTGGTATGCATATAGTATATTTTGTTTTACTTCAAAATTAAAGAAACTTTAAACCTTTAATTAACTGATATACATCTATTATTAACTCTTTTACTTTAATGAGTTAACAAAAACACTAAATGCATTAAACCATTTTTAATAGTTGCTATACTTTTGAATAGAATAATTACTAAACATAAAGGTTATGGCTATTTTAAAAACTAATAAAAGACAATTGATATATATTTATTCAGGAACATCTATTTTCGGAAAAAAGTTATTACCCTATTTATCTACTTCAAAAAAAGTTGTTAGAGTTATAGATATAGACAAAGAAAAGATTTCTAACACTATTTGGGTAGAAATATCAAAACTTGTAAAAAAGCCATTTCATAAGTTATTTTTCAAGAAAAAAATAAATCACGAGACCAATTATAATACAGATGATTGGATTAAAATTATTCAGAATAATCCATCTATGTTAATGTACCCTATTATGATTAGTGATGAAAGAGCTTTACAAATTAAAAAGAGGGTAGATTTATTTTCTTTTTTTACACCAGCAGGAGGTAATTTTAGTAAAAATCCAAGAGCTATAAAGTACGGTAATCACTCATCTATATAAAAGAATAAAAATCAATAACACAAATTGATGCACTAGCGTTTTAAAAATAGATAAAGTTGATACTAATATAAGTTATTAGCATTAACTTTTTTCTTTTTTGAAGCATATCATAGTATCTTTGCTACCGTTAAAAAACAAATTATTAATAATTAAAAAATTTTAGAATGGCTACATTAGTTGGTAAAAAATTTCCAGATTTAAACGTTGACGCAATGAATGAAATGGGTGATACGTTTAAATTAAACGTATTAGAAGAAGCAGTTAACAACAAGAAAAAAGTTGTATTGTTTTGGTACCCAAAAGATTTTACGTTTGTTTGTCCAACAGAATTACACGCTTTTCAAGCAGCTTTACCAGAGTTTGAAAAAAGAAACACAATTGTAATTGGTGCTTCTTGTGACACTCCAGAAGTACACTTTGCATGGTTAAACACTGCTAAAGATAACGGAGGAATTGAAGGAGTAACGTATCCAATTTTAGCAGATAGTAACCGTAACTTAGCATCTATTTTAGGTATTTTAGATATTACTAATGAAACTTATGATGAAGCTACAGGAACTGTTCAAGTAGAAGGAGATAACGTAACTTACCGTGCTACTTACATTATAGATGAAGAAGGAACTGTAGTTCACGAAGGTGTTAACCACATGCCATTAGGTAGAAATGTAAACGAATATTTACGTTTAATTGATGCATATACGCACGTACAAGAAAAAGGAGAAGTTTGTCCTGCAAACTGGGAAGAAGGTAAAGAAGCTATGCAAGCTAACCGTGACGGTGTTGCTAGTTATTTAGCATCTAACTAATAAAAATATAAATAGTATAAAAAGTGAGTTTGTACGAACTCACTTTTTTAACGAAAAAAAATTAAACATGGTTCAAGAATTAAGTCAAGATAATTTACCAGAAATAGTAGCAAGTAACAAAACAGTAGTAGTTCAATACTCTGCAACTTGGTGCGGTAACTGTAGAATTATGAAGCCAAAGTTTAAAAAAATGGCTTCAGAAAATGAAGCGGTGACTTTTGTAATTGCAGATGCAGAAAAGTTTCCTGAAAGTAGAAAATTAGCGACAGTTGATAATTTACCAACATTTGCAACTTTTGTAGACGGAAAGTTTGTAAACCAAACACAAACAAACAAGTTTGATGTTTTAAAAGATTTAGTTGCAGAGGTAATCTAATTCTACATGTCATTCCTGCGAAAGCAGGATTCTCATACATTATTAACAAACAGATTCCTGCTTTGGCAGGAATGACAAAACAAGCTTATGAAATTACCTGTAATAAAGCATTTAACGTCATTTATTGAAGAAAATGACCAAGATTTTGTGTTAGAAACCATAGAAACTCTTGAAGCCTTAACAGAAGTACCATCACTTAAAGATGAAGAATTAGATGTTATTGGTGAGTTGATTTCTAATATGTATGGAGCTATTGAAGTTGATAAAATGATAAAAGAAGGAACTCCAAAAAAAGAAGCCTTAAATAACTTTATGCAACGAGTTTTAGGCTCAATAGATAAATAAAAGTAAACAAACAACATATATAAAATCCCAAGCCGAAAAGCTTGGGATTTTTATTTTATGGTTACTTTTTATAAATGGTTAAAAGTCCTCCAAAAGTTAAAAATCCGTTTAAGACTAAAACAAAAAAGCCAAAGTCAAAACCTAAATAGTTTTTGCTGTAAAAACTTATCAAATACGTTAAAATAGGTGAAATAATACAAACTAAAGGCACAAATTTATCGGCTACTTTTAAATTGGTAAATAACCCAAAAGCGTATAAGCCAAGTAAGGGGCCGTATGTATATCCTGCAAACTTAAAAATACTTGCTATCACACTTTCATCAGCAATAAAATATTTAAAAATTAAAATGGTAATTATTAATACTATAGAAAATAGAATATGAGTTTTTTTTCTGATAGCAACTTGTTGGGCTTTTTGGTATTTTTTTTCTACCTCTAAAATATCTATACTAAAAGAAGTAGTTAAAGAGGTTAAAGCACTATCTGCACTAGAATATGCAGCAGCTATTAAACCAAGTAAGAAAAATAAAGAGGTGGCAATTCCTAAATTACCACTCATGGCAATAGTAGGAAAAAGTTGATCTTTCTGAGCATTAATATCATTAGCAAAGGCATAATCAGTAAGAAGAATTCCCATGGCTAAAAAGAAAAAGTTTACAATTACTAATACAATAGTAAACCAAAACATGTTTTTTTGTGCGTCTTTTAAATTTCTACAGGTTAAATTTTTTTGCATCATATCTTGGTCTAAACCTGTCATAACAACTGCTATAAAAGCACCAGAAAAAAACTGATTCCAGAAATAATTACCTGCTTTCCAATCATCAAAAAAGAAAATTTTAGAGAGTTTATTTTCGCTTACATAACTAAAAATGTTATCAATTTGCATATCATCTTTTATCATTATTATGCAAACTCCTACAGCAATTAGCATAAATAAAGTTTGTAAGGTATCTGTCCAAACAATGGTTTTTATTCCGCCTTTAAAAGTGTACAACCATATTAACAAAATTGTAATAATTACAGTTGTCCAAAATGGAATTCCGTAAGCATCAAACAAAATTAATTGTAATACGTTGGCTACTAAAAATAACCTAAATGAAGCGCCAATGGTTCTAGATAATAAAAAGAATGACGCCCCTGTTTTGTAAGAATATTTTCCAAACCTATCATCTAAATATGTGTAGATAGAAGTTAGGTTGAGTTTGTAATACAATGGTAGTAAAACTAAACCGATAATAGCGTAGCCTAAAACATACCCTAAAACCATTTGCATATAACTCATTTGACTGCCAGCTACCCAACCTGGAACAGAAATAAATGTAACACCAGATAAAGACGCACCAATCATTCCAAATGCTACTAAATACCAGGGCGAGGAATTGTTAGCTTTAAAAAAGGTATCATTATTTGCAGATTTTCCTGTTAAATAAGATATTACTATTAGTACACCAAAATAAGCAGCAATTAATAAAAGTATGTGTAAGGGTTGCATAGTTTTTTACTTAGTTTGCTACGAATATAGCAAATAAAAAAATGCCGATATTCTATAAAAGAATGATCGGCATTTCAGATTAATAATCCCCAAAATTAATCTATATGTAATACGGTTTCGTTTACGTTTTTACGTACTTTTTTTAAGTCTTTCATAAAGTCGTCTTCTGCTCTTACACCAATTGGTAATACTAATACAGAACGTAAATTTTTTTCTGTAAGATTTAAAATCTCATCATATTTTTCAGGAATAAACCCTTCCATAGGGCAAGAGTCTACCTTTTCAAGTGCACAAACGGTTAAAAGGTTACCTAAAGCAATATAAGCTTGATTTTTGTTCCATGTATATAAATCTTCTTGAGTTTTAGTTTCAAAATTACTCATTAAAAACTCTTTAAAAGGATTTAAAATTTCATCTGGCGTATTTCTAACTTCTTTAATTAAGTTAAAATATTGTTCTACATGCTTAGCTGTATGTTCTATAGGCACACACAACACTAAAAGGTTAGATGCCTGAGCAACTTGTTGTTGATTCCAAGAATGTTCAACTAATTGTTTTTGAATATCTTTATTTTTTACTACTACCATGGTAACCGGTTGTAAACCGTATGAAGTAGCTGTTAGGTTAAAGGCTTCTTTTATAGTGTTAATTTTATCTTCTGATATATATTGAGTGTCGTCAAATTTCTTAACGGCATATCTCCATTGTAAACTTTCTACAGTATTCATTACTTTTTTATTTCCTACAAATTTACAATTTATTTTCCACGGAAAATAAAAGTATGCTATCATTTATTTTGATGTATGTATAAATAAAATTTTTGTACATTGATAATCAAATAAATGCGCTATGAAAGAAGATTTTCTACACTATGTGTGGCAGTATAAGTTATTTACTATGGATGATTTATATACAACCAATCATCAGAAAATACAAATTTTAAAACAGGGAACTCATAATAATAACTCAGGTCCAGATTTTTTACAAGCAAAAATTAAAATAGGAACAGAGCTTTGGGTTGGTAATGTTGAGATTCACTTAAAAAGTTCTGATTGGTATGCACATCACCATGAAAAAGACAATCAATACAATGCAGTAATACTTCATGTTGTTTATGAAAATGATATGCCAGTTTATATAGAAAATAATCAAGAGTTACCAACCTTAGTGATTAAAAATCATATTCTAACAGATGTTTATATTAATTATCAAAAATTATTTTCTCAATCTTTACGTTGGATTCCATGCGAACCACATATAAACTCTGTAGATTCATTTTTACTGTCTAATTGGAAGGAAAGATTATTTATAGAGCGTTTAGAACAAAAATCGGTATTTATTAAAAAGCTGCTAGCATCTCAAAATAATAATTTTGAAGTTGTGCTATTTCAATTGTTATGTAAGAATTTTGGATTAAAAGTAAATGCAGATGCTTTTTTTAATTTAGCTACTGCTGTAGATTATGGTATAATTAGAAAAGTACAGCATAATGATAATCAACTTTCAGCCTTACTATTTGGTCAAGCAGGTTTTTTAGAAGAAACAACTTTAGAAGATCCCTATTATAAATCATTACAAGAAGAATATAAATATTTGCAGCATAAATTTAGATTGAAGTCCATATCAAAAATAAACTTTCAATTTTTTAGAATGCGTCCCGCAAATTTCCCAACTATACGATTAGCACAGTTAATAGGTTTGTATCACCATCATCATAATTTATTTGTAAAGTTGATGAATACACAATCTTTAGAAGATTTTTACAACGTTTTTAATATTTCTATTCATGAGTATTGGAAAACTCATTATACTTTTGATAAAACCTCTAAAAAATCAGCCAAAAAAATAACTAAATCAATGGTAGACCTTTTAGTTATTAATACAATTGTACCATTACAATTTGTTTGGCAGCAAAGTAGGGGAGCGTTAAATCAAGAAAAAATATTACAATTAATTAAAGAAATTAAGCCAGAAAAAAATGCTATTATTTCTAAGTTTTCAGATATAAAGATACCTAGTAATAATGCTTTTGAAACTCAGGCTTTATTGCAATTAAAAAACAATTATTGCACATTAAAACGATGTTTACAATGTGCAATAGGTAATAGTTTGATAAATAATTAGAACAAGGTTATTTTTTAATTAGCTTAGATTTATCAGTTAAACCTTTTATTTCTATTACAGGGTCACCGTAAATATATATATTACTTTTACCTTTAGCATAAAGTTCAAGGTTTTTAGATGAATTAACAGATGATTTAGCCTTATTCGAGCTGTAAAGATCAATGTTTTTAGCTTTTAAACCTTGAGCATTAAGTTCAGAATTGTCCTTAATATTATAATTACAGTAATTGCTTTCTCCTTTTAATTTTAAACTAGCATTTTTTGTTAAAGTTACAGATGCTTTAATGGTGTTAATATCTGCTTTTAAACTTGTATTATCATTCATTATTAATGTTACATTTTTAGCATCACATTTTAATTTTCCGCTACTATTTCTTTGTAAAGTTATTATTGATTCATTTGTTTTAAGGTTTAAGTTAAAATTAGATGAACTATGAGCGGTTACATAAAAAATATTGCCCTTTATAGGTGTTTCGGCTTTAATGTTAGCTTTATTTTTAATAATAATATGCTTAAGGTTTACAAATTTTAAAGTAACGTCAAGTTTTTTATTAGAAGTAATTTTATGAGTGCTATAGATTTTTAAAATACTATCTTTAACATTAAATTTCAATACTTCATGTAGGTTTTCATCAGCTGTTAACTTGTATTCATTGATAACATCTTGAATTAAAATGAGATTTATATTATCATTTATTTCAATAGCATTAAACTCTGATGTAATAGGTTGGGTATTAGTTATAATATTTTTATCTCCTTTTATTTTAATTTTTTTTTGACAAAAAATTGATGTTGAAAAGCACAGTAAAACTAATACTACAATAATTTTATTATTCATTTAATTTATTTTTTACAAAGATAAAACATAAATAATGTAGAAAATTATTGCTTGGATAAAAAAAACCGATTTCTATTTTTAGAAATCGGTTTTTTTAGTTGTTTGTTTATAATTTATTAGTACAAGCTCTTGAATTTAGCAGGGTTTGCTTCATGCATAATTTCATAAACTTTTTCAAAAACATCTTCAGCAGATGGTTTAGAAAAATAGTCACCATCAGTACTGTAAGCAGGTCTATGTGCTTTAGCAGTTAAGGTTTGTGGCTTACTATCTAAATGTCTATATCCGTTTTGATTTTCTACAATTTCTTGTAATAAATATGCAGAGGCTCCACCTGGTACATCTTCATCTACTACTAATAACCTGTTAGTTTTAGCTACAGATTTTACAGTGTCTTGATTTATATCAAAAGGTAATAAACTTTGTGCATCAACAATTTCAACATCAATACCAACTTGCGCTAAATCTTTAGCAGCTTCTTCAATAATACGCAAAGTAGAACCGTATGAAACTATAGTTATATCAGTTCCTTCTTTAATAGTTTCTACAACACCGATAGGCGTTTTAAATTCACCTAAATTGGTTGGCATTTCTTCTTTTAAACGGTAACCATTTAAACACTCAACAATAAGAGCTGGTTCATCACCTTCTAAAACTGTATTATAAAAACCAGCAGCTTTGGTCATATTTCTAGGTACTAAAACATGAATACCTCTAATATTATTTATAATTCCTCCCATAGGAGATCCAGAGTGCCAAATACCTTCTAATCTGTGTCCGCGAGTACGAATAATTAAAGGTGCCTTTTGTTTACCAAACGTTCTGTAACGTAAGGTTGCCAAATCATCACTCATAATTTGTAAGGCGTACAATAAATAATCTAGGTATTGGATTTCTGCAATTGGACGTAAACCTCGCATGGCCATACCTATACCTTGACCTAAAATAGTAGCTTCTCTAATTCCAGTATCAGATACACGTAATTCACCATATTTTTCTTGTAAACCTTCTAACCCTTGGTTAACATCTCCGATATGCCCTGCATCTTCTCCAAAAACTAATACTTCAGGATATTTATTAAAAATAGCATCGAAGTTGTCACGCATAATTAAACGAGCATCAACAATATTTTTATCATCAGCATAGGTTGGATTCACAGCCGCTACTTTTTGAGTAGCTTGAGAAGTTTCGCTCATTAGGTGAGCAGAGTACTTAACAGCTGCATTATCAATAGCAGTTTTAATGAAGTTTTGCAGAGTTATTTTTTCTGCAAAATTTTCTTCTCTTATTAGTCGTAACGTTTTACGACAGGCTACTAAGATATCTTTTCTAATAGGTTCAGCAATTGATGCTAAGTCATTTTTGTATTTTGTAATAAAAGCAGCATTGCTACTTTTTTGAGCTACTTTTTCTAGTAAAGAGATGGCTTCGTTTACTTCTGATTTAATGTCGTTAACAAAATTATTCCAAGCATCTCTTTTAGCTGTAGAAACTTCTTTTTTAGCAGCTTTTTCAAGTTCTTTTAATTCATCTTCATTTTCAACAAATCGTAAAACATCTCCATTTTCATCCGTTAACTCAAAATCTAAAATCCAATTTCTCATTTGAGCTATACAATCAAACTCTTGCTCCCATTCTAATCTTTCAGCAGATTTGTAACGTTCGTGAGAACCAGAAGTAGAATGACCTTGTGGTTGCGTTAATTCTTTTACATGAATAAGAACTGGAATGTGTTGTGTTCTGGCAATTTCTGCAGCTTTGTTATAGGTATCTACAAGCTTAACATAATCCCATCCGTTTACAATAAATATTTCATACCCATTGGTATCGTTTTCTTTTTGAAAACCTTTTAATATTTCTGAAATACTTTCTTTAGTAGTTTGATGACGAGCGTGCACAGAAATTCCGTATTCATCATCCCAAACACTCATTACCATTGGCACTTGTAGAACACCTGCAGCATTAATAGTTTCAAAAAATAACCCTTCTGAAGTACTAGCATTACCAATAGTTCCCCAAGCTACTTCGTTACCATTGTTAGAAAAATTAGTAAAATTCTCTAAACCTTTTACATTTCTGTAAATTTTAGAAGCTTGAGCTAGCCCTAATAAACGAGGCATTTGACCTGCGGTAGGGGAAATATCTGAAGAAGAATTTTTTTGAGCGGTTAAATTCTTCCAATTACCATTTTCATCTAGAGAATGTGTAGCAAAGTGACCGCCCATTTGGCGACCTGCTGACATTGGCTCTTGATTTATATCTGTATGTGCATATAAACCTGCAAAGAATTGTTGAGGTGTTAATTGGCCTATTGCCATCATAAAAGTTTGATCTCTGTAGTATCCAGAACGGAAGTCTCCATTTTTAAAGGCTTTAGCCATTGCTAATTGAGGTACTTCTTTTCCGTCTCCAAAAATCCCGAATTTAGCTTTTCCTGTTAAAACTTCTCTTCGTCCTAACAAGCTACATTCGCGAGAAATTCTAGCTATTCTGTAATCGTTTAAAACTTCTGTTTTAAAATCGTTAAATGAAAGTTGTTGAGAATTAGAAACTTCTATTTTTTGTGCCATACGAAACATATTTTGGTAATGTTACAAAGGTAGTTTTTTTAAATGAAATTTAAAAATCGTTCGTTTTTTTGCACAAATCGTAAAATTTTGTTAAAATTTGAGTTTCTGTTGAAATATTTATAATAAACCTCGTCGAATAAAATTATAAATTCTATCCAAACTAGTAGAAATGATAAATCGGACTTTAGCTGGATATCCTGGTTCGCTAATTTGCCAGCCTTCATTGGTATAAATTGGTAAATAAAATTCAAATATTTCAGGAATAAAATTTAAACGAATTCCGTTTTCATAATAGTAGCGCATACTGGTATTGTTACTTTTTAATATGGCTGCATCATTGTAAAATTCAACCCAGTTCCAAATACTAACACTGGAGTTACCTGAAAGTATAAATTGATTAGCGAAAGAAGGCGTTTTAAAAAACGATTTAAAACCACCATCGGCAATTACAAATTGTTGGCTAAAAATACCTGTTTCTTCAGATCTTCCAAATAAGTTTTGTTCAAACAAATAATCGGTACCTCTGTTTAAACCAAAACTAAAATAATCACCATTAGAGTTATTATTTATGAAAAAACCACCAAATAAACGCAAATCAAAACTTCTGTTGTCATCAAAAAATTCTCGATATCTATAATCACCTGAAAGTTTAGTAAAGTTGTTTCCTAATTCTACATTTAATGCATATTGAGTACTTTTAATAACATCAGGTTTACTATATACAAATCTAAAATTAGCAATGGTATACTTGTCACTTTCTCTTGTTGGTTCTCCAATTGGTGTGTCTTTGTTTACATAAATTACTCTATTTAATAAATATTTGAATCCAACATCTCGTAAACTATTTCTTCTAAAACTAACATTAATGTAGGGGCTAAAAGTGTTGTAACCTAAATTTGGAGCATAATCAAAATTGCTTCCAGATACTCCGTAGGCAATTCTATAGATGGTATGATTGTCAAAATAATGATTATACCTTAAAGAAAAACCACCCGTAAAATTATTAGACTTTGTTCCGTAGTAAGGAGTTAGACTAATCATAAAATTACGATCAATTATATGACGATTATTAAGGTTTACACCCAACAATACACCATCGTATAAATTATAATCTATATCAGGTTTAAAAAATATTTGATTGTAATATGGGTTTTCAACATCTTTAAGAAGTCTAAACTGTAAAGGTTTGTTTATTAGTGTATTGTTGATGTTTCTGAAATTATCAAAAGAGTTAAATTCAGGATATATTTGTTCATAGTTTAACGCTAATTTTTGATAGTTTCCTTTTTTTAAAGTTATTGTTTTAGTGCTGTCTGTTCCATCTATCCATTTCTTAAAAACAATATTTTTTTTACTTACACCATATAAAGCAACAGGAGCAGCAATATCTCGTTTGTTTTTTATGGTAACATTAATAGAGTCATTATTATCATTAGGTTTTACCTTAGTAATTTTATAATCTATTTTTTTAGTTGTTTTTATGTAATCATTAAAAAACCAGTCTAAATTTTTGTGAGTATTATTAGTGATGATAGAATTAAATAGTGTACTTTTAATAGTTTTTAGTTTTGAAGCAGCGTAAAACTCACGTAATGATTTTTTTAAAATAGAATCACCCAAGTAATCTTGAAGATATTGTAAACCAAGGCCTGCTTTGTATTTATTTATTACTTTTCTGTTGAAGTTTGAAAGCGCAGCGGCATTAGTGTTTAAAGGTTGGTCATAAAATTTACGTGCACTTAGCTGATAAAAAAATAAGTATTTATCATTTTGTTTTAGTTTAGAGATATTGTAGTTACGAATTCCCCAATAGTCTGAATATTTACCTAAAAGCGTAACATCTTTATGGTATTTATTGATATACTCAATCATTAAAAATGTTTGAATACCATCTGCAAGCCAATAATCTTTTCTTGGATTTAATAATAAAACATCGTGTAAATATTTAGAAGTTAGCGCTTGAAAAAAACGCATTTCCCATCTGAAATTTTTAGGATAAGGTTTTAACCAATCAGGTAAACCATATAATTCTTTTAAAGAGTTTTTGTTTACCGTTGTACCGTCAACTAAAACTTCAACATGTGGGTGTTTGCCAATATATTCTTCAATAAAATTCACCTGTTTATTTACGATTTCATGCGCTTCTTGAAATGGTATTTTTTTATGAAGAATATCTGTTTTTATTTCTGTATAATTGGTAAGGAAAGATTTGAATATTTTCTCTTGATGAATGTTTAAAATGATATCTTTCTTTTTGCTTCCAACTAGATAAAAGCTGTTGGTTTTATCATTTTCAGATTTATATTGATATAAATTACTTTCTAAATAATAGCTTTTAGGAATTTTTAAATTGATTTCAAAATTGGTAACATCTTCATATAAATCATCCATATTAAGGTTACTCATAATTTCCCATTTTTTATTAAAAACAACGGGAGTCATATACCAAAAGCGCAAATGATATCCTTTTTTGCGCCAACCATAACCTGTAAATTTAGCATTAGGTATTTTTACTTTATAGGTAGCGGTTATTAAAACACTGTCTTTGTTTGAAAGAGGTGTGTTTAAAGTAACTTTAACCACATCGGGTTTGTTTTTTACGTTGGAAAAACTGGCTGGTTGTTTGTTAAGAGTAATGTTATATATTTTGCTATAACCTCTATCTTTCTTGTCAGAAAAATAAAAATCTTTTTTATAATCGTTTATAAAACGTTTGCCTAAAGGAGTGTTGTTGTCTTTAAAACTATTAGCCCAATTGTGAAGATATATTGAGGTTAACGGGCTACCAGTTTTGTTGATATAAATGGTTTGTTGCTGAATTTTTAAACTGTGAGTAACGGTGTCTAATTCAGCATTAATAGTAATAGCGTTTGTTTGCGCCCAAAGCGAATAATTACATATTAGGAAAACAAGTATTATTACTGATTTTTTTATCAACTATATTCGGTTTTTAAGCGAATGAAGTTACTAATATTTTTTTATGTAGAATAAAAAAAAAATGAACATGATAAAAAGATCATGTTCATTATTAGAGCTATTAAAAGTTTGGTTTTAATTGATATTTAGCATAGAATTTATTGAAATGCTCTACAGCTTCCTCTGGAGTATCAACTACACGGAACAAGTTTAAATCTTCCTCACTTATGTTTCCTTCTTCTAACAAAGTGTTTTTAATCCAATCTAGTAAACCTCCCCAGAATTTTTTACCAACTAACACAATTGGAAATCTTCCAATTTTTTTAGTTTGAATTAAGGTAATAGCTTCAAATAATTCATCCATAGTACCAAAACCTCCTGGCATTACCACAAATCCTTGAGAGTATTTTACAAACATAACTTTGCGAACAAAGAAATAATCAAAATTTAAGTTCTTATCACTATCTATCCATGGATTATCATGTTGTTCAAACGGTAGTTCTATATTTAATCCTACAGACGTTCCTTTCCCTCGATGAGCTCCTTTATTACCAGCTTCCATAATACCAGGACCACCACCTGTAATTACTCCAAATCCGTTTTGAGTTAATTGGTAAGCAACTTCTTCAGCTAATTTATAGTATTTATCGTCTGTTTTAGTACGTGCAGAACCAAAAATAGACACACAAGGTCCAATTTTACTTAGTTTTTCATATCCTTCTACAAACTCAGACATTATTTTAAAAATAGCCCAAGAGTCGTTTGTTTTTATTTCATTCCATGTTTTTTGCTGAAACTTCTCACGTATTTTTCTATCGTCTTGTGTCATTTTATCTTTTCTTTTAAATTATAATTTGCTTAAAAACAAGCCTGCTAATTTAGTTCTTTTTTTAAAAACTTTGCAGTATAACTTGTTTTATGTTTAGCAACCTCTTCTGGTGAACCTGTTGTTAATACTTTACCACCACCTTTACCGCCTTCCATACCAATATCTATAATATAATCGGCTAGTTTAATTACATCTAAATTATGTTCAATAATTAAAACTGTATTTCCTTTGTTTGTCAAGCGATTTAATACTTCCATTAACACTCTAATATCTTCAAAATGCAAACCTGTAGTTGGTTCATCTAAAATATAAAAGGTATTGCCTGTATCTTTTTTAGATAATTCTGTAGCCAATTTAATACGCTGTGCTTCTCCTCCAGAAAGTGTTGTAGATTGTTGGCCTAGCGTTATGTATCCGAGACCTACATCTTTAATTGTTTTTAATTTTCTGTGAATTTTAGGAATATGTTCAAAAAAATCTACTGCTTGATCAATTGTCATTTCTAACACATCAGAAATAGATTTTCCTTTATATCTAATTTCTAAAGTTTCTCTATTAAAGCGCTTACCTTGACATGTTTCACATTCAACATGTACATCGGGTAAAAAGTTCATTTCAATAACACGTAAACCGCCTCCCTGACAAGTTTCACATCTTCCTCCTTTTACGTTAAAACTAAAGCGTCCTGGTTTATAGCCCCTAATTGAAGCCTCTGGGGTTTTGGCAAATAAACTTCTTATTTCACTAAAAACACCAGTATAGGTTGCAGGGTTAGATCTAGGTGTTCTACCAATTGGAGATTGGTCAATGTCTATAACCTTATCAATGTGTTCTAAGCCTTCTATTTTTTTGTAAGGCATAGGTTTTTTGACAGCTCTGTAAAAATGCTGATTTAAAATAGGATAAAGAGTTTCGTTGATTAATGTAGACTTTCCACTTCCAGAAACTCCGGTAACACATATCATTTTACCTAAAGGAAAAGTAACAGAAACATTTTTAAGGTTATTTCCGTTTGCTCCCGATAGTTTTAAAAGCTTTCCATTTCCCTCTCTACGTTTTTTAGGTACTTCAATTTGTTTTCTTTTAGATAAATAATCAGCAGTTAATGTTTGTTGCTTTTTTAAATCACTAAAAGTTCCCTTGCTAACAATTTCACCACCATGTCTTCCTGCTCCGGGTCCAATATCTAAAACAAAATCAGCATTTTTAATCATGTCTTCATCATGCTCTACTACTAAAACAGAATTTCCAACATCACGAAGTTTTAATAAAGAATCAATCAATTTCTGGTTATCACGTTGATGTAAACCAATGCTAGGCTCATCTAAAATATATAGAACTCCAACCAATTGTGAACCAATTTGTGTTGCCAATCGAATACGTTGTGCTTCACCACCTGATAAAGATTTTGAGGTTCTGTCTAACGTTAAGTAATCCAATCCAACATCTAATAAAAATTGAATTCTAGTTCTTATTTCTTTTAAAATTTCTGAAGCAATAGTTAATTGTTTTTCAGATAATTCTTTTTCGATATTTGCAAACCAAGAAGCTAGTTCTTTAACATCTTGTTTGGCAAGTTCACTAATATTTTTGTTAGAGAATTTAAAGTGTAATGCTTCTTTTTTAAGACGGTTACCATTACAAGTTGCACAGGTAACTTCATCCATAAAACCTTTAGCCCATCTTTTTATAGAGGAGCTATCGGTGTTTTTGTATTGATTTTCTATAAAAGCAATAATACCTTCAAAATCAATTTCATATTTGCGTGTTACTCCTAAATCTTTAGAGTTTATTTCAAATTTTTCGTGACCTCCATGTAAAATAACCTGAAGCGCTTCTTTCGGTATTTTGTTAATAGGATCGGTAAGTTTAAAGCTGTAACGATCTGCAATAGTTTGAATTTGCTTAAAAATCCAACTGTTTTTTTGTTCTCCAAGTGGAGCAATTCCTCCATTTTTTATAGAAACACTATCATCTGGAATAATTTTTAACAGGTTAACTTCGTTATTTGTGCCTAATCCATTACAGGTGTCACATGCACCTTTTGGAGAGTTAAAAGAAAAGGTATTAGGTTCTGGGTTTGGATACGCAATTCCTGTTGTAGGACACATTAACTCACGGCTAAAATATCTTGGTTTAGCATCATCTACATCAATAACCATTAATATATTGTTGCCAGTGTACATGGCAGTTTTAATGGTTTCTTCCAAACGTTTTTCGGCATCGTTATTTATAACCAATCGATCAATAACCACTTCAATATCGTGAGTTTTGTATCGGTCTAACTTCATGCCTTTTTCAATTTCTTTTATTTCTCCATCAACACGAACTCTTAGAAAACCTTGTTTAGAGATTTGCTCAAATAACTCACGATAATGACCTTTTCTAGATTTTATTAAGGGAGCTAAAACGGCTACACGTTTATTGTTAAAATCTGAAAGGATTAATTTCTTGATTTGCTCATCTGAATAACTGACCATTTTTTCGCCAGTGTTATATGAGTAAGCTTCGGAGGCACGTGCAAACAATAACCTTAAAAAATCGTATATTTCTGTTATGGTGCCAACTGTAGATCGAGGGCTTTTGTTAGTAGTTTTTTGTTCTATAGAAATTACAGGTGATAATCCATCAATCTTATCAACATCTGGTCTTTCCAATCCTCCTAAAAACTGACGCGCATACGCAGAGAAAGTTTCAATATAACGTCGTTGTCCTTCAGCATATATTGTATCAAAAGCCAGCGAAGACTTTCCACTACCGCTTAAACCAGTAATAACAACTAATTTTTCACGAGGTATTTTTACGTCTATGTTTTTTAAATTGTGAGCTCTAGCTCCGTAAACTTCAATAAAATCTTGTTCTTTCAAATCATTCGTTTTACAGAAAAAGCAAAGTTACCAAAACCAATTTATTTTTACTTTAACAGTAGTCAACAAATAATTATAAAATAGTATCTTGCCTATTAAATAAGAAATATGAAGTTAATAAATTCTGTACGACATTTTTTTGAGCGCTACGGCTTTAATGTATCTTCTCGGTTTGCAGATCGTTTAGGAATGCGAGCCGTGAATGTTAGATTGTTTTTTATTTACATATCATTTGTAACCATAGGTTTATCGTTTGGTTTATACTTAACCTTAGCGTTTTTATTACGTTTAAAAGATATGATTTATACAAAACGAACCTCAGTTTTTGATTTATAATGAACCTTATTTTACAATCTAGATTATATAAAGCTATTTTTTTTACTGGCCTTACTTTATTTATAGGTATTGGTGGCTACATGTTTATATTTAATTATAGTTTTGTAGATGCTTTATATATGACAGTAATTACCATTACTACCGTTGGTTTTGGAGAAGTGCATCCATTTACTGTTCAAGAAAAGATATTTACTATTGGCTTAATTTTATCAAGTTTATTTACGTTTGGTTATGCAGTATCTTCTTTTTCTGAATATTTAATCAGTGGCCAGTTTTTTCATCAACTTAAAATTAGAAAAGTGCAAAAACAAATAGAACAACTTAATGGGCATATCATTGTTTGTGGTTTTGGAAGAAACGGAAAGCAAGCCTTAAAAAAACTTAAAACATATAACAGACAAGTAGTTGTTGTTGAAAAAAACAAAGAACTAATTAAAAAGTTAGATGCAGATAGGGTTTTGAATGTTGAAGGAGATGCTACATCTGATGATGTTTTATTAAAAGCAGGAATAGAAAATGCAAAATATTTAATAACTGCCCTAGCGTCTGATGCTGATAATTTATTTGTAGTATTAACGGCTAGTCAACTAAATAAAAACTGTAAAATCATAAGTAGAGCTTCTAAAGAGAGTTCATATAAAAAGTTAAAGTTTGCGGGGGCTGATAATGTAATTATGCCAGATAAACTTGGAGGTGCTCATATGGCTTCATTAGTGGTTACTCCTGATGTTATAGAATTTGTTGATAGACTTACTATAGCAGGAGATACTACTACAAACTTAGAAGAAATAGCGGTAAATGATTTGCCTAAAGAATATTTAAATAAAACTATTTTAGATTTAGACTTACGTCGTCAAACAGGTTGCACAGTAATTGGGTTTAAAAACTCAGAACAAGATTATATTATTAATCCTGAAGCTTCCGTAAAACTTACCAAAGACTGTAATTTAATTGTATTAGGTAGGCCAGAGCAAATTAATAAACTCAGAGAGATTTTTTAATGAAAAAAATAGTAATAACAGGTAGCAACGGTTTACTAGGACAATCGTTGTTAGATTTATTAGTGCCCAACTCAAATTACCAGGTCACGGCCATTTCAAGAGGAGAAAATAGATATCCAATTTCAGAAGGATACTCATATCATTCAATAGAGTTGACAAATAAAGCTCAGCTTACAGAAATTATTACTACCGTAGCTCCAGATTACATTATCAACACAGCAGCGATGACTAATGTAGATGCATGTGAAGATAATAAAGAGGAATGTTATGAAATTAATGTTAGTTTAGTTGAAAATTTGATTAACATCTCTGAAAAAATCAACGCTCATTTAATTCATATTTCCACAGATTTTATTTTTGATGGTAATTCTGGTCCATATTCAGAAGACGCTCAACCTAATCCATTAAGTTATTATGGAGAAACTAAACTTCTTTCAGAACAACGGTTGCTCAAATCAAACATTAAATTCACCATACTTAGAACAATTTTAGTTTACGGTAAAGTTCATGATATGAGTAGAAATAACATTGTTTTATGGGTGAAAAAAATGTTAGAAGATAAAAAGGAGATAACTATTGTTGATGACCAATACAGAATGCCTACTTATGTGGAAGATTTAGCCTTGGCTTGTAAGCAAGCAATAGATTTAAATGAAACAGGCGTTTTTAATGTATCATCTAATACACTACTAAGCATTTATGAAATAGCGTATCAAATAGCAAGTGTTTTTAATTTAGATGCAAGCTATATAAAACCAATACCCACTTCAATATTAAATCAAAAAGCTAAAAGACCGCCCAAAACAGGTTTCATTTTAGATAAAACTACAGAAGTTTTGCAATTGAAATTCAATTCTTTTAAAGAAGATTTACATAGATTTAAAGAAAAACTAACCTAAAATTCAGTTTTAACGACCAAAATTTGGTCAAAGGACAGTTTTTTAAGATATTGCGCTGAACTAATTCAAAAATTATCAAAAACACTATTATGAACAAAAAGCTACTTACGTTGCTGTTTACTATAGCACCGATGCTGACTTTCGCGGAAAGTACTACAGATAAAATTGATGCTATTTTTAAAGATTATACAGGATGGTTTGTAAACGCCATTTTTTATGAAATTCCATTTTCAGAAAGTTTTCAAATCCCTTGGGTATTAATAGTTTTAGTAGGTGGTGCATTATATTTTACCTTTTACTTTAAGTTTATCAATTTTGCAGGATTTGGAACTGCAATTCAAGTTGTAAGAGGTAAATATGAAGATATTGAAAAGCATGGAGTAGATGCTTTATATGGAGATCAAACTCCAGGAGGTGATATCTTAGAAACTATTAAAGACGAATCTGCCGATGGTGAAGTTTCTCACTTTCAGGCTTTAACAGCAGCATTGTCTGCAACCGTAGGTTTAGGTAACATAGCAGGTGTTGCTGTAGCATTATCTATTGGTGGTCCAGGAGCAACTTTTTGGATGATTTTAGCTGGTTTATTAGGTATGGCTTCTAAGTTTGCAGAATGTACTTTAGGAGTAAAGTATAGAGATGTAGGTGAAGATGGAACTGTTTACGGAGGACCAATGTATTACTTAACTAAAGGTTTAAAAGAAAAAGGAGCTGGTAAGTTTGGTAAAGTATTAGCCATTTTATTTGCAATTTTCGTAATTGGAGGTTCTTTTGGAGGGGGAAACATGTTCCAAGCTAACCAAGCAGCAGCTCAGTTTACTAAATTATTTGATTTAACAAGCCCAAATGCAGGTTTATATTTTGGTATAGTAATGGCTGTTTTAGTAGCCGTTGTTATTATTGGAGGTATTAAAAGAATTGCTTCTGTTACAGAAAAAGTAGTGCCTTTTATGGCCGGTATTTATGTGTTAGCAGCAGTAATTATTTTATTCGCTAATTTTACGTTAATTGATGATGCTTTTGGTTTAATATTTAAGGGAGCTTTCTCTGGTTTAGGTATTGCAGGAGGATTAATTGGTGTAATGATACAAGGTGTTAGACGTGGTGCATTTTCAAATGAAGCAGGTGTGGGTTCTGCTGCCATTGCTCACTCTGCAGTAAGAACAAAATATCCGGCATCAGAAGGTATAGTTGCTCTACTAGAGCCATTTGTAGATACTGTTGTTATTTGTACAATGACAGCTTTAGTAATTATTATTACTAATTTTGATGGTCAGTTTATGGAGTATGGAGTTGAAATTAAAGAAGGAGTTGAGTTAACGGCTGTTGCTTTTGATTCAGTGATTCCACATTTCTCTGTTGTATTAACCATCGCGGTTATCTTATTTGCTTTTTCTACCATGATTTCTTGGTCATATTACGGAATGCAAGGATGGAAGTTCTTATTTGGAAAAGGAAAGATTACTGATTTAGTGTATAAATTATTATTCTTAATCTTTGTGGTGGTTGGTGCTTCTATTAGTTTAGGTGCTGTAATTGACTTCTCAGATGCCATGATTTTTGCAATGGTAGTTCCTAACATTATTGGAGTAGTAATGTTATCGCCAGTAATTAAAAAGGAGTTAACAAAATACATGAATGCAATTAATAAGAAAGAAGAAGCTATAGAAGATGGCGCTATCGATGTTAATGAGCATATGTAAGATATAAAACTATGAAACAATTTAAATCCCATTTCTGGTACTCTAAAAGTCAAAGAAATGGGATTTTCTTTTTATTAGTATTTATAGTCTTATTTCAAACGGTCTATTTTTTTGTCGATTTTTCATCTAATGAAAAGATAAATTATAATTCTACAGAAGTCCAATACATCAATAAAAAACTTGATAGTTTATACGAGGTAGCTCAACTAGAACGTACTCCAAAAATATATCCTTTTAACCCCAATTTTATAACAGATTATAAAGGATACAAATTAGGCATGACTACAGAAGAAATTGATAGGCTGCATGTTTTTCGTTCACATAATAAATATGTTAATACCGCCAAAGAATTTCAAAAAGTAACATTAGTAAATGATAGTTTACTTAATGCATTAAAGCCCTATTTTAAATTTCCTAAATGGATTACATCGAATAGAAGTTTTTCTAATAAGACTAAAGCAAACACTTCTATTGATAAAACAACCATTTCTACTACTGATCTTAATTTAGCAACGGTTACTGATTTAAAAACTATAACAGGAGTTGGTGATAAATTAGCGAATAGAATTGTGAATTATAAAAAAAAGATACAAGGCTACACTTTTAATAGTCAACTTAAGGAGGTTTGGGGGATAAAACAAGATGTTGTTCAAAACGTTTTAAAAGTATTTTCAATACATCAAAAACCAGCTGTTTTTAAAATCAATCTAAATACGGCTACATTCAAACAGGTACTTCAAAATCCATATGTTAATTACGAACTTTGTAAGAAGATTTTTGATTACAGAGATGAAGTTGCAGAATTGCAAGATATTTCTGAATTAAAGAATATTGAAGGATTTCCAATAGAAAAATACGATAGAATAATCTTATATTTGGAAACCAAATAAACAAACAACAACTGATTTAACCTATGAATAGCTTATATTTTACCGAAGAGCATGAGGCTTTTCGTCAAAGTTTTAGAGATTTTTTACAAAAAGAAGTAGTTCCGCACATTGAAAAATGGGAAGAAACTGGCACCATAGAAAGATTTATATGGAAAAAGTTTGGAGAAATGGGATACTTCGGATTAAACCAACCAGAAGAATACGGTGGGTTGAATTTAGATTTATTTTACACTGTTATTTTTTTAGAAGAATTACAACGCATTAATTCTGGAGGTTTTGCTGCAGCTATGTGGGCTCATACTTATTTAGCAATGACTCATGTAAACAAAGAAGGAGATGAAAGAATTAAAAAAGAATATTTAACAGCAAGTATAGAAGGAGATAAAATTGGTTGCTTATGCATAACAGAGCCTTTTGGAGGAAGTGATGTAGCAGGAATGCGAACTACTGCTGTGAAAAAAGGAGATACTTATGTGTTAAACGGATCTAAAACGTTTATTACTAATGGTGTCTATTCAGATTATTTAATAGTAGCAGCAAAAACAAACCCTGAGGATAAGCATAGAGGTATGAGTATTTTTATGGTTGATAGAGATACTCCTGGTATTTCATCAACCAAGTTAAGTAAGCTTGGGTGGAGAGCATCAGATACCGGAGAGATTGCTTTTGATAACGTTGTTATTCCTGCTGAAAACTTAATGGGAGAAGAAGGAAAAGGTTTTTCTTACATTATGCAGCATTTTGCTTTAGAGCGTTTAATAATGGGAGTTAATGCTCATGCTAGAGCAGAATATGCCTTAGAATATGCTCTACAATACATGAATGATAGAGAAGCTTTTGGAAAAAAGATAAATGAGTTCCAAGCATTAAGACATAAGGTGGCTGAAATGGCTTCTAAAGTAGATATGTGTAAAGAGTATAACTATTCAATTACAAAAAGATTGAATGATGGAACATATGTTGTAAAAGAAGCAAGTATGAGTAAATTATTGTCTACTAAAATAGCTGATGAGGTAATATATGATGCTTTACAGTTATTAGGAGGTTATGGTTACATGGAAGAATATCCATTAGCAAGAATGTTTAGAGATAGTAGATTAGGACCTATAGGAGGAGGTACATCTGAAATACTTAAAGAAATTATTGCTAAAATGGTTATTGATAAAAAAGAATATAAACCAGCAACATAATACAGGTAAAATACTTTATAATATTTTAAAAAGATCGCAGTAAATGCGATCTTTTTATTTTTAATAATATTGAGATATTTGTTTTGTTATAATCTTAAATTTTAATCCGATTTTTTAAAAATATGGCAAGTTGTTAACACGAAATCGTTTTCGTAACTACATCGATTTCGTTTTTTCTATATCAATCGCTAACTTTCAGAAAACAAACAAATTATATTATGAAGACCCCGAGTAAATTTTTAAAACTAAGTAGTTTATTGCTACTCTTGTATTTTGGATACTCTTGTTCTAATGAGCAAGAAACAATTCAGGATAATCAATTAATAGAAACAAAAGAACAGCAAGTTGCTAGGCCAGGGTTAAAGCCTATTGGTTCTGGTGTTATGATGCAGGCTTTTTATTGGGATGTTCCTGCAGGAGGGAATTGGTGGCAAACAATTCAAGGTAAAGTACAATCTTGGAGTAATTCAGGTATTGATGCTATATGGCTACCACCTGTTTCTAAGGCACAGAATGGACCTTTTTCAATGGGGTATGATCCTTTTGATTATTTTGATTTTGGAGATTATAATCAAATGGGTAGTGTAGAAACAAGATTTGGTTCTAAAACAGAATTACAAAGTTTAATTAGTGCTGCGCATGGAGCACAATTAAGTGTTATTGCAGATATTGTAATTAATCATAATAGCGGAGGAGATCTAGAACCTAATCCTTATACAGGAAATCCTTACTATACAGATTTTAATCCGTTGTCAGGTAAGTTTTATAGAAGTGCAAGTGACTTTCATCCCAATGCAAATTGTTATAGTGATTCAGGAACCTTTGGAGGTTTTCCAGATTTAAGTCACTGCCAACCATATGTGCAAGATTGGTTATGGAAAAAATCAAATAGTGTAGCCAAATATTATAAAAATGTAATGGGATTTGATGGTTGGCGATTTGATTATGTAAAAGGCTTCGAGCCATGGGTTGTGAAAGAGTGGAACAATGCTGTTGGAGGTTTTTCTGTTGGTGAATATTGGGATGGTAATGCCGCTACTTTAGATTGGTGGTCAGGAGCAGCACAATCCTCTGCTTTTGATTTTGCCTGCTATTACAGAATGAGAGATGCATTTGAAGGTAATAATTTAAATAGATTAAATGATGATATGTTATGGAAAAGAAATTCTATGAAAGCAGTAACATTCGTTGCAAATCATGATACGGATGAAATTGTAAACGGTAAACTGTTAGCATATGCTTATATTTTAACTCATGAAGGTTACCCAACCATATTTTATAGAGATTATGAAGAATGGTTAAGTAAGAGTAAGTTGAACAATTTAATTTGGATTCATAACAACTTAGCATCAGGTAGTACCAATATATTATATACCGACAATGATGAATATGTAGCAAAAAGAAATGGTTATAATTCATCAGGTTTAATTGTTTATATAAATAATTCAAATTCTTGGCAAGAAAGATGGGTAGAAACCAATTGGGCTAATACTAGAATAAAAGATTATACAGGTAATTCTAATTGGGAGCCAGTTACCCAAGGCGGTAAATGGGTAAAAATTCATGTACCACCTAAAAGTTATAGTGTTTGGGCGCCTAAATAGAATACAATAATCCCCACTCTATAAAGTCTGGTAACGTAACTGTTGTCAGGCTTTTATTTATGAAGAAAAATAAATAGCTAAAATTATTTTATATTGAATAAGTTTGTATATTTGCAATCCTAAAATTTAAAATAATTAGTTAATAAATACTAAATCAGTTATTTATTATATAAAATACAGAAAATACAGATGAAAGGAGGTGCAAAAACATGTTAATTATTCCAGTAAAAGAAGGTGAGAATATCGATAGAGCGTTAAAACGTTATAAACGTAAATTTGATCGTACAAAAACAATGAGACAATTACGTGGTCGTAAGCAATTCACTAAACCATCTGTAGCGAAAAGAGCTCAAAGAATAAAAGCCTCTTACGTTCAAAGATTAAGAACACAAGAAGAATTAGGGTAACCTAATGATTCTATTCATAAAAAAAACCTACAACCTTGTTGTAGGTTTTTTTTATGGTTATTTTGTATTTTTGATGATATAAATAAAAGTTATGAGTGTTTTTTTACAACAATTTTTAGATTACCTATCGTTAGAAAAACAATACTCTAAACATACCATTTTAGCCTACAAAACAGATCTTATTCTTTTTTCAGATTTTTGTGAATTAACCTTCAGCCAGTCAGATATAGAGAATGTTCACTATAATCAAATACGAAGTTGGATTGTAACTATGGTTGATCAAGGATTAAGTAACAGAACAATTAATAGAAAGATAACCTCTTTAAAAACGTTTTACAAATTTCTTCAAAAGGTAGAGGTAATAACTGTAAACCCACTTCAAAAACATAAATCACTTAAAACTACCAAAAAAATACAAACACCATTTTCTCAAAAAGAAGTGATGGAGGTTTTAAATGTTTTTGAAGAAAATAATTTTGAGTCTGTTAGAAACAAATTAGTTATTGAGCTGTTATATACAACAGGTATTCGAAGAGATGAATTAATTAATATTCAACAAGATGCAATTAGTTTTACAGATAAAAGTTTCAAAGTACTTGGGAAAAGAAATAAAGAAAGGGTTTTGCCATTACTTCCATCTGTAATTATAACATTAAAAAAATATCTTAATTTAAAGCAAGAAATACCTTCGCAGGCATCAGAATTATTGATTACAAGTAAGGGAACGAAAATATACGAAACACTTGTTTACCGAATAATAAATTTGTACTTTAGTCATGTGTCGTCAAAAGAAAAAAAGAGTCCACATATTCTAAGGCACACATTTGCAACTCATTTACTAAATGAAGGTGCAGATTTAAACTCGGTTAAAGAATTACTAGGGCATTCAAGTTTAGCCTCTACTCAAGTTTATACACACAATAACTTGAGTCAAATTAAAAAAGTGTTTAACAAGGCTCATCCTAGGAGCCAAAAAAACGATTAAACTATGAAGGTATACACACAATCGGTAAACTTTAAAGCAGATGGAGATTTAATTAAATTCATCGAAAAAAAAGTAGGAGGGTTAGAGAAATTTCACGACAAAATTGTTGATGCTGAAGTGTTTTTAAAAGTTCAAAAAACAAGTGACAAAGAAAACAAAATCACAGAAATTAAAATTAATGTTCCGGGTGATGAAATGATTGTTAAAAAAGTTACCAAAACCTTCGAAGAAGGTGTAAGCGTGGGAGTTGAGTCTTTAAAAAGGCAATTAAGGAAATCTAAAGAGAAACATCGAGATTCTTTAGTGTCGTAAAAAGATTAAAAAATATTTAAAAAAAGTTTTAGAAATTAAAAATTACTTTTTACATTTGCAGTCCGTTAGAAATAGCGGATTGTTTTTTTGTAAACAAAAGCCGATATAGCTCAGCTGGCTAGAGCAGCTGATTTGTAATCAGCAGGTCGTGGGTTCGAGTCCCTCTATCGGCTCAAAAGAACAAAGGTTCATTAAAATAATTAAAGTTTCCGGGGAGATTCCAGAGCGGCCAAATGGGACGGACTGTAACTCCGTTGTCTTTCGACTTCGCAGGTTCGAATCCTGCTCTCCCCACAAAACTTTAAAATATTGCGGGAGTAGCTCAGTTGGTAGAGCGTCAGCCTTCCAAGCTGAATGTCGCCGGTTCGAACCCGGTCTCCCGCTCTAAACAAACTGTTGCCGACATAGCTCAGTTGGTAGAGCGCATCCTTGGTAGGGATGAGGTCACGGGTTCAAATCCCGTTGTTGGCTCTATTTTAGAGTTTATTTAAGAATTAAAATAACACTAAATATATTTAACTAAGAATTAAAATTTATAATCATGGCAAAAGGAACTTATGATCGTTCGAAACCACACTTAAATGTTGGTACTATCGGGCACGTAGATCACGGTAAAACTACTTTAACAGCTGCTATTACTAAAGTATTAGCTGATGCAGGATACTCTGAGCAGAGAGCTTTCGATCAAATTGATAATGCTCCTGAAGAAAAAGAAAGAGGTATTACAATTAACTCTTCTCACGTTGAGTATGCTACAGCTAACCGTCACTATGCACACGTTGACTGTCCAGGTCACGCCGATTATGTAAAGAACATGGTAACTGGTGCTGCACAAATGGATGGTGCTATCTTAGTAGTTGCTGCTACAGATGGTCCAATGCCACAAACTCGTGAGCACATCTTATTAGGTCGTCAGGTAGGTATTCCTCGTATCGTTGTTTTCTTAAACAAAGTTGATATGGTTGACGATGAAGAGTTATTAGAGTTAGTAGAAATGGAAGTTAGAGATTTATTATCTTTCTATGAGTATGATGGAGATAATGGTCCTGTAGTTATGGGTTCTGCTTTAGGTGCTTTAAATGGTGAAGAAAAGTGGGTAAATACAGTTTTAGAATTAATGGAAGCTGTTGATACTTGGATTGAAGAGCCACCAAGAGATACTGAAAAAGATTTCTTAATGCCAATCGAAGATGTATTCTCTATTACTGGTCGTGGTACTGTTGCTACTGGTCGTATTGAAACTGGTATCATCAACTCTGGTGATCCTGTAGAAATCATCGGTATGGGTTCTGAGAAGTTAACTTCTACAGTAACTGGTATTGAAATGTTCCGTCAAATCTTAGATAGAGGAGAGGCTGGAGATAACGCAGGTATCTTATTAAGAGGTATTGCAAAAGAAGATATTAAGAGAGGAATGGTAATCTGTAAGCCAGGTTCTGTTACTCCACACGCTAAATTTAAAGCTGAGGTTTATATCTTAAAGAAAGAAGAAGGTGGACGTCACACTCCATTCCACAACAACTACCGTCCACAGTTCTACGTACGTACAACTGACGTAACTGGTAACATTAACTTACCTGATGGAGTTGAAATGGTAATGCCAGGAGATAACTTAACAATTACTGTTGATTTAATCCAGCCTATCGCATTAAACGTAGGTTTACAATTCGCTATCCGTGAAGGAGGTAGAACTGTAGGAGCAGGTCAGGTAACTGAAATTTTAGACTAATTACTAGTTTAAAGATATAAAATAAGGTGTCTCGACGCTATTTCGAGACACCTTTTAAAATGAATTACGGGTTTAGCTCAGTTGGTAGAGCACTGGTCTCCAAAACCAGGTGTCGGGAGTTCGAGTCTCTCAACCCGTGCAAATTTTTTTATAATGAGCAACTTTATACAATATATCAAAGATTCTTTTGAAGAGTTAAGTACTAACATGACTTGGATTTCTCGTGAAGAGGCTCAAAAGTCTACAGTGGTTGTAGCAGTGTTTACAATAGTATTTGCTTTAGCAGTAGCTGCTATCGATAAGGTTTTTCAAACAGGATTAGATAATTTCTTTAAATCTTTTTAATGATGGCTGATTCGGTGATGAAATGGTATGTTGTGAGAGCAATTGGAGGTCAAGAGAATAAAGTTAAAAACTACATTGAAACGGAAATCTCAAGATTAGGTTTATCTGATTATGTTAACCAAGTAATTGTTCCTACAGAGAAAGTTGTTCAAGTTAGAAATGGGAAAAAAATTAACCGAGAAAGAGTATACTTTCCCGGTTATGTTATGATTGAAGCAAACCTTGCTGGAGAGGTACCTCACGTAATTAAGTCAGTTACCGGTGTAATTGGTTTTTTAGGTGAAACTAAGGGTGGTGATCCAGTACCAATGCGCAAATCAGAAGTTAACAGAATGTTAGGTAAGGTAGATGAATTATCTGTAAAAGATGAAAACGTAGCAATACCTTACTCTGTAGGAGAAACAATCAAAGTAGTAGATGGTCCATTTAACGGATTTGACGGTACTATAGAGAGAGTTAATGAAGAGAAACGTAAGTTAGAAGTAATGGTTAAGATTTTTGGAAGAAAGACACCATTAGAGTTAAGTTACATGCAAGTAGAGAAAATATAATTGTTACACCTATATATTTTATAGAAAATGTGTTTCGCTTCCAAACAAACACATTATTAAATTTTAAACAATGGCAAAAGAAGTAAGTAAGTTAGTTAAACTACAAGTTAGGGGAGGTGCTGCGAATCCATCGCCACCAGTTGGACCCGCTTTAGGTGCTGCCGGTGTTAACATCATGGAGTTCTGTAAGCAATTTAATGCACGTACACAGGACAAACAAGGTAAAGTTTTACCAGTTGTTATTACTGTTTATACAGACAAATCATTTGAGTTTGTTGTAAAAACACCACCAGCTGCAGTACAATTACTAGAAGCGGCCAAAATTAAAAAAGGTTCAGGAGAGCCAAATAGAAAAAAAGTAGCAAGCGTTACTTGGGATCAGATTAGAACAATTGCAGAAGATAAGATGGCAGATTTAAATGCCTTCAAAGTAGAATCTGCAATGAGAATGATCGCTGGTACAGCTCGCTCTATGGGATTAACAGTAACAGGTGATGCTCCTTCAGAGTAAACTTAAAGCAATTTAGAACATGGCAAAATTGACTAAAAAACAAAAAGAAGCTCGTGCTAAAATTGATAGCTCTAAAGTTTACAATTTAAGTGAGGCATCAGCTTTAATAAAAGAAATCACTAACGTTAAATTTGATGCGTCTATCGACTTAGCAGTACGTTTAGGAGTAGATCCTCGTAAAGCAAATCAAATGGTACGTGGTGTTGTTACCTTACCACATGGTACAGGTAAAGATGTAAAAGTATTAGCATTAGTTACTCCAGATAAAGAAGCAGAAGCTAAAGAAGCAGGAGCAGATTATGTAGGTTTAGATGAATACTTACAAAAAATCAAAGGAGGTTGGACTGATGTTGATGTTATAATTACTATGCCTTCAGTTATGGGTAAATTAGGTCCTTTAGGTCGTGTATTAGGACCAAGAGGTTTAATGCCAAACCCAAAGACAGGTACAGTTACTATGGATGTAGCTAAAGCAGTACAAGAAGTAAAAGCTGGTAAAATTGACTTTAGAGTTGATAAAACTGGTATTGTACATGCAGCTATTGGTAAAGCGTCTTTCGATGCAGATAAGATTGCAGAGAACGCTAATGAATTAGTTCAAACACTTATTAAATTAAAGCCAACGGCAGCAAAAGGAACTTATATTAAAAGTATTTTCATGTCTTCAACTATGAGTCCTTCTGTTTCTGTAGATGTAAAATCTGTATCGTAAGGCAGTTAAAACTTTTCAATTATGACAAGAGAAGAAAAATCACAAGTAATTCAAGATTTAACAGCACAATTGGCAGATACTAATGTTATCTATTTAGCAGATATTTCTGGTTTAGATGCAGGTACTACATCAAACTTACGTAGAGCTTGTTTTAAAGCAAACGTACAATTGGCTGTTGTGAAGAATACATTGTTAGAGAAAGCAATGGAAGCTTCTGATAAAGATTTTGGAGAATTACCAACTGTATTAAAAGGTAATACTTCATTATTAATTGCTGAGGCTAGTAATGGTCCTGCAAAAGTTATTAAAGAATTCAGAAAGAAGTCTGAAAAACCTTTATTAAAAGGAGCTTTTGTAGAAGAAGCAATTTATATTGGTGATGATCAATTAGATACTTTAGTTAACATTAAGTCTCGTGAAGAGCTTATTGGAGATATTGTTACCTTATTACAATCTCCTGCTAAGAATGTTGTTTCAGCATTACAATCAGGTGGAGGTAAATTATCTGGTATCTTAAAGACATTATCAGAAAAATAATTAAGCGCACTAATAAACTAAATAATAAAATTTTCAAAAAACAATTAAAATGGCAGATTTAAAAGAATTCGCAGAACAATTAGTTAACTTAACAGTAAAAGAAGTTAATGAATTAGCTGATATCTTAAAAGAAGAGTATGGTATTGAGCCAGCAGCAGCAGCAGTAGCAGTAGCAGGTCCTGCAGGAGGAGCTGGTGGAGATGCAGCTGAAGAAAAAACTGAATTCGACGTAATCTTAAAAGCAGCTGGAGGTTCTAAATTAGCTGTTGTTAAGTTAGTAAAAGAATTAACTGGATTAGGATTAAAAGAAGCTAAAGAGATCGTTGATAGCGCTCCTAAAGCAGTAAAAGAAGGTGTATCTAAAGACGAAGCAGAAGGATTAAAGAAGTCTTTAGAAGAAGCTGGAGCTGAAGTAGAATTAAAGTAAGCTACATATCCCGATTTTAAAACGGGAAAAACAAATACAGGTTTAGGCGCTAAAGCAGTAATGCTTTAGCCCTAAACCATTTTGTGTATATAATCACGAAACAATTTGTTACAAAGTAAAATTTGTAATAACTTTATATTAAAATACTGATAATTAATCTATTAATTTCAGTTTTTTTACACCAGGTGTTGCATTACCCAAGTTCAAGGGTTGCATGAAAATATTTTTAATTAAAAATAGATACTCTTTTGGCAACGATAAAGACTACTGAAAGAATTAACTTCGCGTCATCACAATTAGGAACTGATTATCCAGACTTCTTGGATATTCAGGTAAAATCTTTCCAAGATTTTTTTCAATTACAAACTAAGGCTGAAGAACGTGGAGAAGAAGGTTTGTATAAAACCTTTATGGATAACTTTCCAATTACAGATACACGTAATCAATTCGTATTAGAATTTTTAGATTATTTTGTAGATCCTCCAAGATATAGCATTCAAGAATGTATCGAAAGAGGTTTAACTCATAGCGTACCTTTAAAAGCACGTTTAAAGTTATACTGTACAGATCCAGAACACGAAGATTTTGAAACTATTGTACAAGATGTTTATTTAGGTACTATACCTTATATGACAAATTCTGGTACATTTATTATTAACGGTGCAGAAAGAGTTGTAGTATCTCAATTACACCGTTCACCAGGGGTATTCTTTGGTCAATCTTTCCATGCTAATGGTACTAAGTTATACTCTGCAAGAGTTATTCCATTTAAAGGTTCATGGATAGAATTTGCTACAGACATCAATCAGGTAATGTATGCCTACATTGATAGAAAGAAAAAATTACCAGTAACTACGCTTTTCAGAGCTATCGGTTTTGAAAGAGATAAAGATATTTTAGAAATCTTCGATTTAGCAGAAGAAGTAAAAGTATCTAAAGCTGGATTGAAAAAAGTATTAGGACGTAAGTTAGCTGCGAGAGTATTAAAAACATGGTTTGAAGATTTTGTTGATGAAGATACAGGTGAAGTTGTATCTATTGAACGTAACGAAATTATTTTTGATCGTGATACCATTTTAGAGAAAGAACATATTGATGAAATAATCGAAGCTGGTGCGAAAACTATCTTATTACATAAAGAAGATAACCAGCAAGCAGATTATGCCATCATTCATAATACATTACAAAAAGATCCTACAAACTCAGAAAAAGAAGCTGTAGAACACATCTATCGTCAATTACGTAATGCAGAACCGCCAGACGAGGAAACTGCACGTGGTATTATAGATAAGTTATTCTTTTCTGAACAACGTTATAATTTAGGTGAAGTTGGTCGTTTTAGAATGAACACCAAACTAAACTTAAATGAAGATATCGACCAAAAGGTATTAACTAAGAACGATATTATTACTATTATTAAGTATTTAATTGAGTTAATCAATTCAAAGGCTGAAGTAGATGATATCGATCACTTATCTAATCGTCGTGTTCGTACAGTAGGTGAACAATTAGCAGGTCAATTTGGAGTTGGTTTAGCACGTATGGCACGTACAATTCGTGAAAGAATGAATGTACGTGATAACGAAGTTTTTACACCAATCGACTTAATTAATGCTAAAACATTATCGTCTGTAATTAACTCATTCTTTGGGACTAACCAGTTATCTCAGTTTATGGATCAAACAAACCCGTTAGCAGAGATTACACATAAGCGTCGTTTATCGGCATTAGGTCCTGGTGGTTTATCAAGAGAAAGAGCAGGTTTTGAGGTTCGTGACGTTCACTATACACACTATGGTCGTTTATGTCCGATTGAAACACCTGAAGGACCAAACATTGGTCTTATTTCATCGTTAGCAGTATATGCTAAGGTTAATAATTTAGGATTCATTGAAACTCCTTATAAAAAGGTTGATAATGGACAAGTTTCTTCTGAAGATCCAATCTATTTAAGTGCGGAGGAAGAAGAAGGAATGAAGTTTGCTCAATCTAACATTGAAGTTAAAGAAGACGGAACTATTGATAGAGAAAAAGTAATTGCACGTGAGGAAGGAGATTTCCCTGTAGTTACTCCAGATGTTGTTAATTATATGGACGTTGCTCCAAACCAGATAGCATCTATTTCTGCATCTTTAATTCCATTCTTAGAGCATGATGATGCGAACCGTGCATTAATGGGATCTAACATGATGCGTCAAGCAGTTCCATTATTACGTCCAGAATCACCTATTGTTGGTACAGGTTTAGAGCGTAGAGTAGCAAAAGACTCTAGAATTTTAATCAATGCTGAAAGAGCAGGTACCGTAGAGTATGTAGATGCAAATAAAATTACAATTAAGTACGATAGAACTGAAGAAGAGCGTTTAGTTAGCTTTGATTCTGATGAAAAATCATATGACTTAATTAAATTTAGAAAAACCAACCAAGGAACTAACATCAACTTAAAACCAATCGTAAGAAAAGGTGACAGAGTAGAAGAAGGTCAAGTTCTTTGTGAAGGTTATGCAACGCAACAAGGTGAGTTAGCTTTAGGTAGAAATATGAAAGTTGCCTTCATGCCTTGGAAAGGATATAACTTTGAGGATGCAATTGTGATTTCTGAAAGAGTTGTTCGTGAAGATGTATTTACCTCTATTCACATTGATGAATACTCATTAGATGTTAGAGATACCAAATTAGGAGCTGAAGAGTTAACTAATGATATACCAAACGTTTCAGAAGAGGCTACTAAAGATTTAGATGAAAATGGTATGATCCGTATTGGAGCAGAGGTTAATCCTGGTGATATTTTAATTGGTAAAATTACACCTAAAGGTGAATCAGATCCAACTCCAGAAGAAAAGTTATTACGTGCCATTTTTGGTGATAAAGCAGGAGATGTAAAAGACGCATCTTTAAAAGCTTCTCCATCATTAAGAGGTGTTGTAATTAATAAGAAATTATTTAAAAGAGCTGTTAAAGATAAGAACAAGAGAGCACGTGATAAAGAGGCTATTGCCGCTTTAGAAGCATCTTTTGTATCTAAGTTTGAAGGCTTAAAAGATATTTTAGTAGAAAAGTTATTTGGTTTAATTAGTGGTAAAACATCACAAGGAATTTTTAATGATTTAGGAGAAGAAGTATTTCCTAAAGGTAAAAAATTCACTCAAAAGATGTTAAATTCTGTTGATGACTTTACTCACTTAAGCGGAAGCTGGACTACTGATAAAGAATTAAATAAATTAGTTGGAGAATTAATTCACAACTATAAAATTAAGGTAAACGATCTTCAAGGAGTTTTACGTCGTGAGAAATTTACGATTTCTGTAGGAGATGAATTACCAGCAGGTATATTAAAGCTTGCTAAAATTTATATCGCTAAAAAACGTAAGTTAAAAGTTGGTGATAAAATGGCAGGACGTCACGGAAACAAAGGTATTGTTGCCAAAATAGTACGTGCTGAAGATATGCCATTCTTAGAAGACGGAACACCTGTAGATATCGTATTGAATCCATTAGGGGTACCTTCTCGTATGAACATCGGTCAGATTTATGAAACTGTATTAGGATGGGCAGGACAAAAATTAGGTCAAAAGTATGCAACACCAATTTTTGATGGAGCATCTTTAGATGAAATTAATGCCTTAACAGACGAAGCAGGAATTCCAAGATTTGGTCATACATACTTATATGACGGGGGTACAGGTAAACGTTTTGATCAACCAGCAACTGTAGGAGTAATTTACATGATCAAGTTAGGACACATGATTGAAGATAAAATGCACGCGCGTTCTATTGGTCCATACTCATTAATTACACAACAACCTTTAGGAGGTAAAGCACAGTTTGGAGGTCAGCGTTTCGGAGAAATGGAGGTATGGGCATTAGAAGCATATGGTGCATCTAGTATCCTACGTGAAATCTTAACTGTAAAATCTGATGATGTATTAGGTAGAGCTAAAACATACGAAAGTATTGTTAAAGGTGAACAAATGCCAGAACCAGGTTTACCAGAATCATTTAACGTATTAATGCACGAACTTAAAGGTTTAGGTTTAGACGTTAAATTAGAAGAATAAGTACAGTGAAATGTCTCTGAGTTCAAGCTCAGAGGCAAATCATTTTTTCAATATTAGTCTCTCAGAGACCGTCAATTTTTTTAATTCGAATCCATTATCATGGCAAGAAAGAACGAAAAATACACTGTTAAAAAGTTTAACAAAATTTCAATTGGTTTAGCTTCACCAGAATCTATTTTAGCAGCTTCTAAAGGAGAGGTTTTAAAACCAGAAACTATTAATTATCGTACGCACAAACCAGAAAGAGATGGTTTATTTTGTGAGCGTATCTTTGGTCCTGTAAAAGACTATGAGTGTGCGTGTGGTAAATATAAAAGAATTCGCTATAAAGGAATAGTATGTGATCGTTGTGGTGTTGAAGTAACTGAGAAAAAAGTTCGTAGAGACAGAGTAGGTCACATAAACCTTGTTGTACCAGTAGCACACATTTGGTACTTTAGATCATTACCTAACAAAATGGGATACTTATTAGGGTTACCATCTAAAAAGTTAGATATGATTATTTACTACGAGCGTTACGTAGTAATTCAGCCAGGTATGGCTAAAAATGCTGAAGGAGAGCCATTACAAAAAATGGATTTCTTAACAGAGGAAGAGTATTTAGATATTATAGATGCTTTACCACAGGATAATCAATATTTAGATGATTCAGATCCTAACAAGTTTATAGCTAAAATGGGAGCTGAATGTTTAATTGATTTATTAGAAAGAATTGATTTAGATCAACTTTCTTATGAATTAAGACATAAAGCAAATACTGAAACTTCAAAACAACGTAAAAACGAAGCTTTAAAGCGTTTAAATGTTGTGGAAGCATTTAGAGATTCTCAAAAAAATAGAGAGAATAACCCAGAATGGATGATTATGAAGGTAGTTCCGGTAATTCCACCAGAATTACGTCCATTAGTTCCATTAGATGGAGGTCGTTTCGCAACTTCAGATTTAAATGATTTATACCGTCGTGTAATCATCCGTAACAATCGTTTGAAAAGATTGATGGAGATTAAAGCTCCTGAAGTAATCTTACGTAACGAGAAACGTATGTTACAAGAATCTGTAGATTCATTATTTGATAACACGCGTAAATCATCAGCAGTAAAAACAGAATCTAACAGACCGTTAAAGTCTTTATCTGATAGTTTAAAAGGTAAGCAAGGACGTTTCCGTCAGAACTTATTAGGTAAACGTGTTGATTATTCTGCACGTTCTGTAATTGTTGTTGGACCAGAATTAAGATTATTTGAATGTGGATTGCCAAAAGATATGGCAGCAGAATTATACAAACCTTTTGTTATTCGTAAGTTAATAGAAAGAGGTATTGTAAAAACTGTTAAGTCTGCAAAGAAAATTATAGATAGAAAAGAGCCTGTAGTTTGGGATATTTTAGAAAATGTAATTAAAGGACACCCAGTTTTATTAAACCGTGCCCCAACCTTACACCGTTTAGGTATCCAAGCTTTCCAACCTAAATTAATTGAAGGTAAAGCTATTCGTTTACATCCATTAGCATGTTCTGCATTTAATGCGGATTTTGATGGGGATCAAATGGCGGTACACTTACCTTTAGGTCCAGAGGCTATTTTAGAAGCGCAATTATTAATGTTAGGGTCTCACAATATCTTAAATCCTGCAAATGGTGCTCCAATTACGGTACCGTCTCAGGATATGGTATTAGGGTTATACTACATGACTAAAGAGCGTAAATCTACTCCTGAATTAGAAATTAAAGGAGAAGGGTTAACTTTCTATTCACCAGAAGAAGTAATTATTGCTTATAACGAAGAAAGAGTTGACTTAAATGCTGGAATTAAAGTTAGAACTCAAGATTTTAACGAAGCTGGAGAATTAACTTTACAAATCATTGAAACTACTGTAGGTAGAGTATTATTTAACCAGGTAGTTCCAGAGGCAGCAGGATATGTAAACGAGGTTTTAACTAAGAAATCTTTACGTGGAATTATTGGAAACATTTTAAAGGTTACTGACATTCCATCTGTAGGTAAATTCTTAGATGAAATTAAAGATATGGGGTATAAGTTTGCATTCCAAGGAGGATTATCATTCTCTTTAGGAGATATTATTATCCCAGAAGAAAAACATGCAATGATTGCAGAAGCCAACCAAGAGGTGGATGGAATCATCATGAACTATAACATGGGTATGTTAACCCAAAAAGAACGATATAACCAGGTAATTGATGTATGGGGTTCTACAAACAATCGTTTAACAGAACTTTCTATGAAACGTTTACGTGAAGACCAACAAGGATTTAACTCAGTATTTATGATGTTAGATTCTGGAGCACGTGGATCTAAAGAGCAAATTCGTCAGTTAACAGGTATGCGTGGATTAATGGCAAAGCCTAAAAAATCTACAGCAAGTGGTGGAGAAATTATTGAAAACCCAATTTTATCGAACTTTAAAGAAGGTCTTTCAATTTTAGAATACTTTATTTCAACGCACGGTGCTCGTAAAGGTCTTGCCGATACAGCATTAAAAACAGCAGATGCTGGTTATTTAACGCGTCGTTTAGTAGATGTATCTCAAGATGTAATTGTAAATGAAGAGGATTGTGGTACATTAAGAGGTTTAGAAGTTACACCATTAAAGAAAAATGATGAAATCGTTGAGTCTTTATCAGATCGTATTGAAGGACGTGTATCTTTACATGATGTGTATGACCCAACTTCTGACGATGTTTTAGTTAAAGCAGGTGAGTTAATTACAGAAACTTTAGCTAAAATTGTAGAAGCATCTGGAATAGATAGAGTAGAAGTTCGTTCACCATTAACATGTGAGGCAGAATCAGGTATTTGTGCACAATGTTATGGTAAGAGTTTATCTACAAACTCTAAAGTACAAAAAGGTGAAGCAGTTGGAGTAATTGCAGCACAATCTATTGGAGAGCCAGGTACACAGTTAACATTACGTACTTTCCACGTTGGAGGGGTAGCAGGAAACATTTCTGAAGAGAATACCATGTCTGCTAAATTTGATGGTGATGTTAAGATTGAAGATTTAAGAACTGTAAAAGGTAAAGACAATCAAGGAGAAGAAGTAGATATTGTTATTTCACGTACTGCTGAAATCAAGATTATTGATAAACGTACAGGTATTACATTAAGTACAAATAACATTCCTTACGGATCTATTATTTTTGATAAAGATAGAGATACAATTAAAAAAGGAGATGCAATTTGTCAATGGGATCCATTTAACGGTGTGATTGTATCAGAATTCTCAGGAAAAGTTAAGTTTGATAACTTAGAGCAAGGTGTTAACTACTTTGTAGAGATTGATGAACAAACAGGTTTCCAAGAAAAAGTTATTACTGATTCTAAGAACAAAAAGATTATCCCATCTTTAATTATTGAAGATGCTGATGGTAATGCATTACGTTCTTACAGTTTACCAGTTGGAGCACAGTTAATGGTAGATAATGGTGAAAAAGTAGAAACAGGTAAAACATTAGTTAAAATACCTCGTAAGTCTGGTAAAGCAGGAGATATTACTGGAGGTTTACCTCGTGTAACAGAATTATTTGAAGCACGTAATCCATCTAACCCAGCAGTAGTTGCTCAAATTGATGGTGTGGTAACATTTGGTAAGATTAAGCGTGGTAACCGTGAGATCATTGTTGAGTCTAAAACAGGAGAAATTAAAAAGTATTTAGTAAAGCTTTCTAATCAAATCTTAGTTCAAGAAAACGACTTTATCAAAGCAGGTATGCCATTATCTGATGGAGCAATTACACCAGAAGATATCCTTAAAATTAAAGGACCATCTGCAGTACAAGAGTACTTAGTAAACGAAATTCAAGAAGTATACCGTTTACAAGGTGTAAAGATTAACGATAAGCACTTTGAAGTTGTTGTTCGTCAAATGATGCGTAAAGTAAGAATTATTGATTCTGGAGATACTTTATTCTTAGAAAATCAATTGATACATAAGAATGATTTTATCAAAGAGAATGATAAGATTTACGGAATGAAAGTAATTGAAGACGCTGGTGATTCTGATAACTTAAAGTTAGGACAAATAGTTTCAGCTCGTGAGTTACGTGATGAAAACTCTATCTTACGTAGAGCAGATAAAAACTTAGTAGTAGCTAGAGATGCTGAACCAGCAACTGGAGATCAAGTTTTACAAGGTATTACTAGAGCTTCGTTACAAACTAAGTCGTTTATTTCTGCTGCATCGTTCCAGGAAACAACTAAGGTATTAAATGAAGCCGCAGTAAACGGTAAAATAGATACTTTAGATGGATTGAAAGAAAACGTAATTGTTGGTAAGCGTATACCAGCAGGTACAGGAATGAAAGACTACGAAAAGATCATAGTAGGGTCTAAAGAAGAAATAGAAGATTAATAATAATCAATAAGAAAAGACCTCTTTTTAAGAGGTCTTTCTTTTTTTTAATAATATTTACATGGAAGATCATAAAAATAAAGAGCCTCAATTAAATATTGAGTTAGATCAAGATATTGCAGAAGGAACCTATAGTAACTTAGCTATTATTAATCATTCTGTATCTGAGTTTATTGTAGATTTTATCAATATTATGCCAGGAGTACCTAAAGCAAAGGTGAAATCTAGAATAATACTTACACCACAACATGCAAAAAGATTGACAAAAGCATTAGCAGATAATGTACGTAAGTTTGAACAAGCTCATGGCGAAATTAAAGATTATGAACAGCCGCCTATTCCAATGAATTTTGGAGGTACTACAGGTGAAGCCTAAACTATATAACCGAAACATTTGTTTCGGTTTTTTTATATTTAAGAAAAAGCTATGTATAAACGAGTGTTGTAAAATTTGTATCTTTCAGCATCAAATCAATATCAACATGAAAAAAAATATAGTAAAATTAGCTACTATAGCAGGTTTTGCAGTATTTACGTCTTGTAAAGAAACAACAACCAAAACATCTTATTCAGATGAAGAGATTCAGAAAGAATCAGCCAAAGTAAACGCTTATTTTCAAAAGAAGTTCGACGAAAAATTAGATCGAAGCCCAATGTATCAAACCTATTTAGGTATTAAAAAAGATGCTGATAAATGGGACGATATTTCAGATGATTTTGCAGACAAAGAATTGGCTTTAACTAAAGAAGCACTTCAATGGATTAATGATTCTGTTAATGTAGCTGCTTTAAATGCAGATGCTAAACTTAGTTACACATTATTTAAGCAAACTCTAGAAAATGCAATAGAGGATGATGCTTATAGAAGATATAAATATCCTGTAAACCAAATGCATGGTATGCAAGCTGAAATACCAGCATTTTTAATTAACATGCATCAAATAAACTCTAAAGAAGATGCAGAAAACTACATTGCAAGGTTACAAGGTATTGAGCCATTATTTAATCAATTATCAGATAACTTAAAAAAGAATCAAGAAGCAGGTATAATGATACCTAAGTTTGTTTTTGCAAAAGTGTTAGACGATTCCAGAAATATAATTAAAGGAGAGCCATTTGATAATTCAGGTAAGAAAAGTACTTTATATAACGATTTTGAGTCTAAAGTATCAAAATTATCTATTGACGAAGCTGATAAAACAACATTATTAACTAATGCAAAAGAAGCTTTAAAGGGAGCTGTTTATAATGGTTATTCTAAATTGATAGCAACATTGGAGGCGCAAGAAAAAGAAGCAACTACAGATGATGGCGCATGGAAGTTTCCTAATGGAGCTGCCTATTATAATCATTTCTTAAAAAGAACAACCACTACCAATTTAACTGCAGATGAGATTCATGAAATTGGTTTAAAAGAAGTTAAAAGAATTCATGGAGAAATGGAAGCTATCAAGAATAGAGTAGGTTTTGAAGGTAGTTTGCAAGACTTTTTTAAATTTATGAAAACAGATAAGCAGTTTTACTATCCTGCAACAGAAGAAGGACGAACTGCTTATATGAATAAAGCAACAAAAATTATTGATAGTATGAAAACTCGTTTAGATGAGTTATTCATCACTAAGCCAAAAGCTGATTTACAGGTAAAAGCTGTTGAAGCTTTTAGAGAAAAATCTGCTGGAAAAGCTTTTTATCAACAACCAGCATTAGATGGATCAAGACCAGGTACATACTATGCTAATATGTATGATATGGAAAGTATGCCTACTTATCAAATGGAAGCATTAGCTTACCATGAAGGTATTCCTGGACATCATATGCAGATTGCCATCGCTCAAGAATTAAAAGATGTACCAATGTTTAGAAAGTTTGGACGTTACACTGCTTACGTTGAAGGCTGGGGGTTATATTCTGAATTAATTCCTAAGGAAATGGGCTTTTATGCTGACCCTTATTCTGATTTTGGTAGATTAGCTATGGAGTTGTGGAGAGCTTGTCGTTTAGTTGTAGACACAGGAATTCATACTAAAAAATGGACTCGAGAAGAAGGTATTAAATATTATACCGATAATACTCCTAACGCAGAATTAGATGCTATTAAAATGGTAGAACGTCATATTGTAATGCCAACGCAAGCTACTGCATATAAAATAGGAATGTTGAAAATAGTTGAACTACGAGAAAAAGCTAAAAAAGCACTAGGAGATAAATTTGATATTAGAAAATTTCATGATGTGGTGCTAACCAACGGACCATTACCTCTTAATATTTTAGAAGATAAGGTAGACCAATATATTGCTTCTGAACAAGCATAAATATTATAAAAAAAACCGTTGATTCAATCAACGGTTTTTTTATTACAATAATAGAGTTATTATTTATTCTGCTGCTTCAGTAGTGGTTTCAGAAGTTTTAACTTCATTAATAAATTTCTGAAGTTTTTTACCATACTCAGAAGCTTTAATTTTTTCTGTTAAGCTATTATTAATAGTATCTAATAAATAGATATTAGCATCAAATAATTCTGATAAAGCAATATAAGGTGCAGCCTCACTATCTGGGTTAGCTACAGCAAAGTTTGTTGTAAATAAATAACGACGACGTACTAGTTTTTTATATTCTTTTTCTAAACTATCTATAACTGCTTCATCTTTTTGTGCTCTAGCTTCAATATCTTTAGCAATAAAATCTAATCTTTTTAATTTAAACTGCTGATTAATTTCATTGAACTTATCAATTAATTCTTGATTTTTTGACCCAGAAATTACAGGTTTAAAACCAAACTCTTCAACATTATCATTTATAGTAATTTCTCCTTTTTCTCCAAAAAACATTAATTTTTTTTGTTGTTTATTACCATCAAAAGTTAAGTAGTACATTACAGGAGATTCAACATTATCAGATAATAAAAAAGAATCATCACCAAACAATTGAATAGAGTCTACAGTAACTAAAACTGTATCATTCATTTTCTGTAAGTATAAAGTTCCTTTTTTTAATCCTTTAATTTGACCTTTTACTACCATGTTCCCTTGTTTTTTACCACAAGCAATTACTAAAGTAGTAAAAACTAAAGCCGCTAAAATTTTCTTCATTGTATCTAAATAAATTATCGATTGCAAATATGCAGAATTTTTATGTATTAATAGGGGTACTTTTTAACTAACCCATTTCATGAATATTGCACAGGCATAGGCTCCGTATGTACCAAGTGCATAGCCAAGTACAGCTAATAATACTCCTACAGGAGCTAATGATGGATGAAATGCACCCGCTACAACTGGAGCAGAAGCAGCGCCTCCAATATTTGCCTTAGATCCTACCGCCAAGAAAAAGTAGGGAGCTCTTATAATTTTTGCTACTAAAAATAATAGGCCTACATGAATTATCATCCAAACAAAACCAATGGCAAATAAACTGATGTTTTCTACGATGGCATTTAAATTCATTTTCATACCAATTGAAGCAACAAGTATGTATATGAATAGAGAACCTATTTTACTAGCACCAGCTCCTTCAAAATTTCTAATTTTAGTAAAAGATAAAATAACTCCAAAACTAGTTGCAATAATTATTAGCCAGAAGAATGAGCTTCCTAAACCAAAATCGACCAAAGCAGGAGCATTATTTTTTATCCAACTTCCTAAATTATCACCAATCCAATGACCTACAGAGGTAATTCCGAAGGCAATACCCGTTAATAAAATTAAATCATAAAAAGTGGTTACTTTTGCTGTTTCTTGAGTAAACTTCTCCATTTTATTTTTTAAAGTTGTAATGGCGCTATTATCAGCTTTTAACCATTTGTCAACTTTATCAGAATTAGCAACACCAAGTAATAAAAATGCCATCCACACTTCAGCTACAAGTACATCTACAACAGCCATTATACTAAATAAACTATCACTAACTTCCCATTGTTCTTTCATAGCAAGTTGATTGGCGCTACCTCCAATCCAGCTTCCAGCTACCGTACTTAAACCTTTCCACAATTCTGTACCTTGTACGTTAATTAATATATCTGGAGCTACAAAATTAAAAAATACAATTGCTAATGGACCACCAATCATAACACCTAAAGTTGCAGTTAAAAACATTATTAATGCTTTTGGACCTAGTTTAAAAACACCTTTTAAATCAATACTTAATGTCAGTAAAACCAATGATGCGGGCAGTAAAAACCTTGAAGCGATGTAATAAATTTTACTTCCACCTATAAATTTAGAGTATTCACTAGCTGGAATATTATTAGTATTGATGTAATTTTTTAAAGATTTAAGATTAGTAACACCTTCTAAATTGTTATAAATTGACTGTAAGTGAGTAATGGTAGCGTTTACATCTATCCATTTATCAGCTATTAACCCCAAAGAGCTAAAAATTGATGGTACAAAATAACAAAGTAGCAACGCTGGAACTATTTTGTAAAATTTAGAGAATTTAGGATGGTTTGAGGTATAAAAAATACCTGAAAGTATTACGCATAAAACACCAAAAATTATAGTATCTGAAGCAAATACAGGAATATCATTATTGATTTCTGAAATATTCATAGAAAAATTATTTGGGCTGAATTTAGTAAAAAATTAAATTATTTCTTTTTAAAATGATTGGTGTTAATGGCAAAACCAACTTGGATTCTGTGAAAATCTCCTACTTCATTCACATTAATTTTTTGATAACCCAATTGTAGTTTTACTGTTTTAGAGAGTTGATATTTAGCACCAATACCTGACCAATTTTGATTATAGGCTTCTTCATTAAAATCAAAAAAAGTTTCACTATAAAAATAAGCAGACCATTTATGATTTATAGGATGTGAAAACCCAATTTGATAACGTAAAAAATGATCGAAAATATCATTAAAGAATCGTTGTTCAGCTCTAAATCTGTGCGCTATTTTTAATTTCTTTAACGCATGTTTTACATTAAAATCTTGATATATTCTATGTTCATTGGTAGTGCCTCCTTTAATTTGGTAGGTGTCATCTGTATTTAAAAAGGCATACCCACCGGTTGCAGATAATGTATTATTAATTTTATAAGTTGCTCCAAATCTACCAATGAATTGTTGTAAATCATCGCCTACTTCAAAAAATCTAAAGTGAGCCATAGATTTTATACTTATTCTATTTGAGATTTGATGACTTCCATTGTACATATACCATACACCTAATTCGTTTTTAGGATTGGTTTGAGCTGTAATTTGATGAATAGTAAGAAATATTAATAGTAGTAGTAGTTTTTTCATAGGTTGAAAATAAAAAAAATCCTTCAAAAAAATTCGAAGGATTTTTAATTGATTAATTTTAAGTTTAGTTTAAACTAAATGTTTTGATATCTTTAAAAGGAGAAATGGTAATAGTATTTGCTTTGTTTTTATACGTTTGCCATTCAGTATTAAAGAAAGTATTTGTTTTACTTAAAGCATCTTTTAAAGAATTTTTAAATTGATTTACAAGTTGTGTTTCTGTAGCAGTTTGAGCACCATATCGACTACCGATATACCTTCTCGCTAACTGTAATCGTTGGTTAACATTTACCTCAGGGCTACGAATAATACCTTGTCTTTTATCAACTTTACCTAGGTAAATAGCTAATAACTCATCTATTTTCTTAACTACTTCTTTAGAGGCATCAATAGTTTCTTTGTATTTATCTTTATCTTCTTTAGATAAATTTTTCTTATAGTCTTCCGCTATATTTTTACTCTCTACCAACTGTTTAACAACATCTGCTAAAATTTGCTGATCAGATTCTAATGCTTTCAAAGCATCATATTGCGCATTAATATTAGCTGAGCTATTTCCAAGGCGAGGATCATATGAAACTGTAATTTTTTGTTCTGAAACAACATCACCATAAGTAAGTTTTAAATTATAAGTACCAGGCTTAACTGTTACTCCTCTAGGTTCATAAGTTTGCTTTCTAATTCTTCTTGAAGGTCTGCTTACACCTTTTTCACCTAATCCCCAGTACATTTTATGAATTCCGTTTTCTTTTGGAGCTTTTTGCTTTAAAGTTCTTATTAAACGAGTTCCATCATAAATTTCTAATTTAATAGAATCTAATTTTACCTTTTTAGAGCCTTTTACATTTTTCTCAGCATCTTTACCTACTTCTGGTTTATTAATTAAGTAAGAAATCATGGCTCCTCGTCTTCTATTTTCTCCATTATATAAAGCATCTGCTCCAAACCTGCTTCCTGTTGGTTGTTGGTAAGCAGCAAGGTATGCTGTTGGAGGTTCAAATAAATTTACTGTACTATTTTTCACAGAAGGATTACTTGCTAATTCTCTTAAAGGTCTAATATCATCTAAAACCCAAGCAGCTCTTCCAAAAGTACCAATTACTAAATCATGTTCACGCGGATGAATTACTAGATCTTTTACAGAAACTGTAGGAAAGCCCTGAGTCCATTTTTTCCAACTTTTCCCAGCGTTTATTGATACATATAAACCATCATCTGTTCCTAAAAATAAAAGGTTTTTAGTTACAGGGTCTTCTACTATACATAGAGCGTAGCTAATTACATCATTTTCATCCACAATACGCTCCCATGTTTTACCATAGTTTTTTGTACGGTAGGTATACGGTTTATAGTTAAACCTTCTATAATCATTAGCTACCAATAAAGCCTCACCTTTGTTTTTATTAGATGCTTTAATTTGGGTAATCCAGCTATTTTCTGGTAATCCTTTTAAATTTTTAGAAACATTTGTCCAATTTCCACCTCCATTTTTAGTAACATGAACTTGTCCATCATCTGTAGCTGCCCATATCATATCTTTTTCGATAGGAGATGGCTCGATTACTAATACTGTACAATGGTTTTCGGCGCCTGTTGCATCAAGAGTAAGGCCACCGCTTTCTGCTTGTTTCTGTTTGTTTTTATCGTTAGTTGTTAAATCTGGCGATATAACAGACCATGTTAATCCCTTATCAGTAGATTTATGTACGAATTGACTTCCAAAATAAAGAGTATTATTATCAAACGGATCAATATTAATAGCTGCATTCCAGTTAAATCTTAATTTAACATTTGGATTTGGATGAGTTGGTCTAACAGTATAATTGTTTCCTGTTAAATAATCATATCTTGATACATAACCTTGCTGACTCATAGACCAACCAAAGCGTGAATCTTCTTTATCAGGTACAACATCAAAACCATCACCAAAACTAATTTCTTGCCAGTAAGAGTTTCTTATTCCCTGAGCTTTCCATACATAAGCAGGACCTCTCCAAGACCCATTATCTTGCATACCACCGTAAACGTTGTAAGGATATTCATTGTCTACATTGATATGATAGAATTGAGCTACTGGTAAATTACCAATAAATCGCCAAGTTTTTCCACCATCTTTTGTAATGTTAAGACCTCCATCGTTACCATCAATCATAAATTTACCATCCTCAGGGTGAATCCACCATGCATGATGATCTGGATGTACACCATTATCTGCTCCGTATGCAGGCATTAATTGTTTAAAACTTTTACCCCCATCTTGAGAAACGTTTACATAGGTGAAAATGCTAAAAAGTCTGTTTTCATTTTCAGGATCAGCATAAATTTCAGAATAATAAAAAGGTCTATTTCCAATACCAGGTTTATCATTTACCTTTTTCCATGTAAAACCACCATCTTCACTTTTGTATAAAGCATTTTTTTTAGCTTCTACTAATGCATAAACAACATCGGGGTTACTTCTTGCAATAGCAATACCAATTCGCCCTAAGTCCCCTTTAGGAAAGCCTTCTTTTTCTGTAATTTTCTTCCAGTTTTCACCACCATCATGAGTTATGTAAAGTCCACTAGCACCACCTGATTTAAAAAACCATGGATCACGTTTGTGTTCCCACATTGCTGCCATTAATTTATTAGGATTAGATGGATCCATCACTAAGTCTGCAGCTCCTGTTTTATTATTGTTATATAAAATCTGTTTCCAGGTTTTTCCTCCATCAGTAGTTTTATATACACCTCTTTCTTTATGTTCACCCCAAGGAGAGCCAATAGCGGCTGCATACACAATGTTAGGATTTGTAGGATCTATAATAACACGATGAATATGACGTGTTTTCTCTAATCCCATTAATTTCCAGGTTTTTCCAGCATCAAGAGATCGATAAATACCGTATCCACCATTTAAACTATTTCTTGGATTTCCTTCACCTGTTCCAACCCAAATAACACTTGGGTTACTTTGTTGTATAGCAACGGCACCAATAGAGGCGGTAGCTTCGTTTTCAAAAATAGGTTCCCATTTGATTCCTCCAGATGTAGATTTCCAAACTCCACCAGAAGCAGTACCCACATACATTATATTTGGATTTTGGGTAACAACATCAATAGCTGTTACACGTCCACTCATTCCTCCGGGACCAATATTTCTAGGTTTCATGTTTTTTACAAGATCCATAGATAATTCTTGTCCTAAAACAGTAGAAACCGCAATAAGTAATAAGAAAGTAAATATTTTTTTCATAAAATGAATTAGTTGATTTGGTCTTAAAAATACAGCTTATTCATTTTAAATTTCTTAAAAAAGTGTTAACGCCTAATCGTCAGTGTTTTTTTTGGGTGCTCTGTTGGCTTCTTTTAGAGCTTGCATAAGCATCCATTCAATTTGTCCGTTAGTTGAACGAAACTCATCACCAGCCCATTTTTCAATAGCTTTTAGCATATCTTCATTTATTCTTAGCGCAAATGCTTTCTTTTTAGCCATTTTATTTTTTTTACGAATTTACTAATGATTAAAACATTATAAATTGTAGTTAAACCTATTATTTATTTTTAAAATATTTGTTGATTGTGTTATCGGCTTCAGTTTGTTTTTGAGTACCAATTAAAATTTTTTTACCATTTTTTAATTCTATTTGAATACCTATGCTGCCACTTACATTATAGGCACTGCCATTGTTATTCCAGAACAATCCTGACCTTAATCCCCAACCGCCGTATTCATTAATAGCATCATAATTTCTTGTGTAAATTGATTTAATTTGATGCCAATTTATTACTTTATATGATAGGTGAAATGGAAAAAACTGATAGTGTAATCCAACACTATCAATTTTAGTTTTTAGTTTTAACAAGAACAGGAATAACGTTGTACTAAAAATTATTAGCATAAATATAGAGTAAGAAAATACAGTAGTTTTATTTTCAATAAGTTGTTTGGTTAACAAAAATATTGATGGGATTAATCCTAATAAAACGAGTTTAAATACCCAAAATTTAATAAAGGATTGTTCTTCTTTAAAACTTTTTTTCATGGTTACCTGTTTTTGTCTCTTTCAAATACTATTCTAAAAGAACTTTCTGCAATTTCTATGGCTTTCCAACCTTGTCTTCCATATTCATTTAAAACATCTTCTAAACGTTGATTATTTTTACTAAAGCCAGGCTTCCAATCAACTACTTTATATTCTTTCATCTTTTAATGATTTAATGTACCAGTATTAACCACTGGAGAAGCCTCTTTATCACCACATAGAATAACTAATAAATTACTTACCATTGCTGCTTTTCTTTCTTCATCAAGTTCAACAATTTCTTTTTTATTAAGTTCTTCTAGTGCCATTTCTACCATATCTACAGCTCCTTGTACAATTTTATGACGAGCTGCCACTATAGCAGTAGCCTGTTGTCTTTTAAGCATAGCATTGGCAATTTCTTGAGCATATGCTAAATAACCAATTCTTGCTTCTAAAACTTCAATACCAGCAATAGCCAATCGTTCTTCTAATTCTTTTTCTAATGTTTCACTAACTTCATTAACACTTGATCTAAGTGTGATATCTTCTTCATGCCCTTCGTCAGCAAAATTATCGTACGGATACATGCTAGCTAGTTTTCTAACAGCAGCATCTGTTTGAACTCGAACAAAATTTTCATAATTATCTACATCAAAAGCAGCTTTATAAGTATTGGTAACTCTCCATACTAAAATAGTACTAATCATAACTGGGTTACCTAGTTTATCGTTAACTTTTAACCTTTCACTATCAAAATTGCTAGCACGTAAAGATATTTTTTTCTTTGTAAAGAAAGGGTTTGCCCAATACAAACCATTTTGTTTAATAGTACCAATATACTTTCCAAACAGAAGGATTACTTTAGAAGTATTGGGGTTAACTAAAATAAAACCAGCAAGCATAAACAATGAAGCTAAAGTTATAAATATAAACCATCCGTTTTTTAAGTGTACCATAGTAGCTATGCTTCCAAAAAACAAAATAAAGAATAACAAAAGCATTAGATATCCGTTGGCAGGCTTGAAAATTTTTTCTTGTTCCATAATAGAGTTTTTATAATGATATTAAAATGATATCGTAAATATATTAAAAATATTTTTTGATTATCAAATATTTAAAAAATATTTTCTTTTTAATTTAGCACCTTAAAACAAACCACAATGAATAAAAAATACTTACTGTTATTAATTTTTATCTGTACTATTAATTTTTCTTTTGCTATTAATACAGATGATTTTTGGGGACAAACAGGTCATAGAGCAACTGGTAAAATAGCAGAGAAACATTTAAAAAGTAGAGCTAAAAGAAAAATTGAAAAGTTATTACAAGGTGAAAGTTTGGCTTTTGTGTCTACTTACGCAGATGAGATTAAGTCAGACAAAAGTTTTAGAAAATATTCTTCTTGGCATTATGTAAACATGCCTTTAGATGGTGATTATGTAACAGCAGAGAAAAACCCTAAAGGAGATTTAGTTACTGGAATAAACCAATGCATTAGTGTTTTAAAAGATGATAATGCTACTGATAAAGACAAACGCTTTTTTTTAAAAATGTTAGTGCATTTAGTTGGTGATTTACATCAGCCAATGCATATTGGTAGAAGAGAAGATAAGGGAGGAAACACAATTCAAGTACAATGGTTTAAGCAAGGTACTAACTTACATAGTGTATGGGATACTAAAATGATTGAAGAGTGGAACATGAGTTATTTAGAATTAGCTAACAATACCAAACAGTTGAGTAAAGAAGAAATTAAGGCGATTCAGTCAGGTACTGTAATAGATTGGGTAAAAGATACACATGCGATAACTAAAAAAGTATACAATTCTGTAGAAATTGGAGAGAATTTGAAATACAGATATTCTTATGATTATTTTCCTGTTGTAAGACAACAATTACAAAAAGGCGGAATTAGACTAGCGAAAATTTTAAATGAAATTTTTTGTTAATAACTATCATTTTAAACGACCAAAGCCTCTGTAACAAGAGGCTTTTTTTGTTAAAAGAAGTTAATCTTTTACAACTAATTAGTGTATTGCATAATTTTATAGTATGAGAATTAAATTAATGATTGTAGCTGTAATAGTCTTATTTACAGCATGTAAACAAGAGAGAAAAGAGTCAGATAGTATTCAAACTTCTTCTGAAAAAGTTACTGAAGTAACTAAAACTTTTGGTATTAATACCTATAATTATGATGGGTTAGCTCCTTTAATCAACAAAAAAGGAGATAAAACATACATTGTTAATTTTTGGGCTACATGGTGTAAACCTTGCGTAGATGAGCTTCCTTATTTTGAAAAAATTAATCAGGAGTACAAAGATAAAAATGTTGAGGTTTTATTAGTTAGTCTAGATTTTCCAAATGAGGTTGAAAAGGAATTATTACCTTTTTTAAAAGATCACAATATAACAAGCGAAGTTGTTTTATTTGATGATCCAAACCAAAATGAATGGATAAATAAAATAAATCCAACATGGTCAGGTTCATTACCAGCCACAATTATATACAATAAAAACTCTAGAAAGTTTTATGAAAAGCCTTTTGAGTATGAAGAGCTAGAAAGCGAATTAAATCAATTTTTAAATTAATAAATAACTATTATGAAAACTTTTAAAAGCGTATTAGTAGTAGCTGTTGTTTTATTAACAGTGGCATTTACTGTAAAAACTGCTGAGAGCGGTTACCAAGTAGGAGATAAAGTGGATGGTTTTAAGTTAAAAAATATAGATAATTCTATGGTGTCATTATCAGATTATAACGATGCAAAAGGAGTTATAGTGGTATTTACTTGTAATCATTGTCCGTATTCAAAAATGTATGAAGACAGAATCATTGCGTTAGATAAAAAATATAAAGAAAAAGGATTTCCTGTGGTAGCAATTAACCCTAATGATCCAGCTGTTTCAGCAGGTGATGATTTTGAATCTATGAAAGAAAGAGCAAAATCTAAAGGTTTTACTTTTCCATATTTATTTGATGATGGACAAAAAGTATATCCAAAGTTTGGAGCAACCAGAACTCCGCATGTATTTGTTTTAAATAAAGAAAAAGCAGATAATTTTCTTGTTTCTTATATTGGAGCCATAGATAATAATGCTAGAGATGCTGCAAGCGCTGATGAATTTTATGTAGAGGATGCTGTAAATAATTTATTAGCAGGTAAAAAGCCTGCAACTACATCAACCAAAGCAATAGGTTGTAGTATAAAAGTTGCAAAATGAGTCGTCCTAAAATAGGTTGACAGTTTTAAAAAATATATTTAAACCAGAGAAGCTAGCTTCTCTGGT
>NZ_JBHTJR010000058.1:0-4109 GCF_042676005.1 Tenacibaculum geojense
AAATTCGGCTCTGTGTTAATCCGAAAAGTTAGTGTCTTTTTGCACGCTACGTTTCATACACAAGTCCGTTAGCAAACATTAAACGAAAAATTGAAAAGAAAGTTAATAATATTTAGTTTTTTACTTCTTACATTTTCTTTAATATCACAAGAAAGTGAATTCAGAGATAGTTTTGGAAAAGTAAATTCTGAAAATTTAGATTTACTTTTATTGGATTTTGAAACAAATTTCTTGAAGAAAAACTACCCAGATAAAAACATTCAAAATTCATACAAAAAGTTTTTGAAAGATTTTTTTGAAAATGAAATTGAGTTGAATAGTGGCTTACTACAAAATGGAGAAAAAATATTGGAAAAGAATAATTTAAAGTTTCATATTTATAATGTAATCGATTCAATCTGGGTTGGAAAATCTGTAATCTCTGAAAGTAATGAGAAAGTTTTAATTACGAAATACAAACACTTAAATACTAACGGAGAGTTTAATTATGCAATTTCTGAAACATCTCAAAATAATTTAAGTTTAAAAAGAAGTATTCTTGAAAAATATAAGGAACCTAATTTGAATGGAATATTTTTTGAATCTTTAAAGAGAGCATCTTTAAAATCTGAATTATTAAAACCTTATGTTGAAAATCTGAATATAAGTGGAAGCTTTATGTCTCCATTAGTTTTGGCAGGTAATATTTTAAATAATAAAGTTGACTTGAATAATTATTTTGTTAGAATAATTATACTAACGAATATAGTTCATAGATAAAACGTTTGCTAACAACGTGTATATTCAATTGCTAGTTTCTAGCCTATTTTGGAAAATCCTCACGGATTTTCCATTCAGTAATTATTTACTAAATTTAATGCTTAAACGCCGCAACTGAAACATACACAACAACGTTAGCATTAATTAAAACCAAAAATGAGAGTAATCCTTTCAATTATTATATTATTATCAATTACTAATAATTGTTTTTCACAAGAAAAATTAAAATCACAAATTGAAATAATAGAAAAGAATATTAAAGTAAATAGTATATCTGATTTTGAAAAACTTCAAACTGATTTGGACAACGATAACGATTTAGATTATATTTATTTATACCAGTGTGGCGAACCTAAATGTATTGAGGTTTATTTAAATGTAAATAACAAATTAAAAAAGGTAATAAATGAACCGTGTTATAATTACTACTTATATAACGGAGACATTAAACATTTAACACTAAAACTAAATCATTGTTGTGGTGAAAGTCCATTTACTTCTAACAGAGTTTTTAATTTTAAGTTTGACAAAGTAATAACAATTGAAAATTATGTGCTTTTCAATGAAAGTTATGAATTATTAAAACCTGACAATTATTTGTTATCGGTTTATAATGTTAAAATTTTAAACAACAATTACAATGTAAGATTCTCACCGAATATAAAAGAATATGATGAAGACGAGTCAATGTTTTCTTGCGAACCTAACACTAATATTATTGGAAGATTAAAAGAAAACAGTACTGTAAAAGTATTATCGGAATTAATTAAAGAAACTCGAATTTGGTTATATGTTGAAATAGAAAGTAATTCTTTAAATCACCAGTTATGTAATAATCCAATTGATTATGAATTTAAAGGACAAAAATTAAGAGGTTGGATAAGTAATAACTTTGTAGAAAAAACAATAAACTAATGCTAACAATGGCTATAATTAATACGGGTTTTGGTGTTTAATCCAAAGTTTAGTGTATTTTTATGAAGTCGTCAAATCATTTTGATTTGACTTTTGAATAAAAAAAATAAAAGCAAACAAAATGCTTCGCCTTAGTGCTAAATCGGAAAGCCTCTGCTTCCCTATTCCCGTACTAATCATAGCCGAAGCCGTTGGCATTCATTAAAACCACATTCAGAAAATGAATAGAATAATCGAAATAATAGAAAAAAAAGAAAAAGAAGTTAAAAGGACAGGTTCAATGTGGGATTGGCAAGAGGGTTATCCCGAAAGTCAATGGAAAATACTATGTGAATTAGAGAATGGGAAATTTTTTGAAGACGAAAAAAATTTACTTTTTTACACTACCGAGAATGAAAAAATAGGCTTTAAGGCAATGCCCGAATATAATCAAGACAAAACGGATTTTATAACTGCGAAAACAAGTGAAAATATAAAATATTGGTCGTCTGATTACCAAATCACAAAAAGTTTGGTTGAAGATGGAGTTTTTGAAATTACCGATAGAGTTGGTCATTATATAAAACTTCGAGTTGAACCAATGGTTAAAGAAGTTTCAACAGTTACGAATGACTTTAAAAGTGTAAGATTGTCCAGCCAAGAATTACCACTTCTTTATATCGCGCTTTCCAAAAACCTATTTAATAGACCGAAAAAAGGACAGATTTATTATGAAAGCCATAGTGACAGGAGTTGCACCTTGTACCTTAAAGCTGATTATCATTCGGAACTTGAAAGCTCTATGCTTATGGCACAATATCAAGGTAAGTTTAGACAAAGCAACGCCGAATATGAATGGAATAACTTAAAAAATAAAATTGACGAAGCCCAAATTTCGGATAAAGAGAACATTAAGGATTTGGAACTTTATGGAGTATATGACGAATAAATAACGAAATGCCAACAATGGCTATAAACAATTGCTAATTAAGGGCTTATCCTGAAAATTCCTGCGGAATTTTTAGCTTGTCGTGTACTTGCAACAGTCCGTGTCAACCCATGCAACTGTTCATAGCCGAGACCGTTGGCTGTCATTAAGAAAAAAAAATAACTATGAGTTTTTTCAATAATTCTAAAATAGATGAAGAATCAAAAAGAAATCTTGCCTTTCAAACAATAGTTGCTCATCGAGATTTACTACAACTAGCTAGTAAAAAACAACAACCTCCAACATATGAAAATGCGCTTGGTTTACTGAATGAATTAGCTCCAGAATTATATTCAGATTTTATAGAACTATTAACTAGAAGAAATGAAAGTGAATTAGTCCAATATTTTAAAGATTTGTCCGAAATAAAATCACAGGAAACTGGTAAAGATATTTCTCCAATTGAATTAATTGAAAGGCAAATTAAAACGTTACAAGATTTACACGACCAAGACCCATCCAAAAAAACAGTCTCTAAAAGACTAATGGAACATCTTGTAGCTAGAGAAAAGATGGAACCTGTAAGATTAACAGAAAATAGAATCTTAAATCGTGATTTTAATCAAGTGGATAGGACAACATATTCAGATAAATTATTTCAAAATGATTTCTTTTCTGATTATAAACTAAAAAACAGTAATGTTTTAAGAATAAGGTTTTTACATCCTGATAGTGATGAACATATTACTGGTGCAGATTTGATTTATGAACAATATGATTTAAAAAATAATAAAGTCCGATTTGTTTTTTTACAATATAAAACTTGGGATAAAAACGTAATTTATAAAAGTGCGACAGCCAACTTAGTTCCACAGCTTGAAAAAATGACAAGTATTTTATGTAATAATAAGTTATGTCATACCTCTTCTGGAACAAAAACTTCTACAAAATATAGATTACCATATTGTTCTGGTTTTTTAAGACCTACAGATAAAATTCAAGAAAGTGACAGCAAATTAATTTCAACAGGGTATCATTTACCTATTTGCAATGCACTTAAACTAATTGAAAATGAAGGTAAAATCGAAAAAAAAATGATTAAAGAAGAATCTTTTAAAAGCCATATATTCGAGGAACTATTCAACAACAATATGATTGGAACAAGATGGATTGATGTGGAAACTTTAGAAAAAATTTATGAAGAAAACCAAGTGTTTAAGAAAAGTGAGAGAATAAAACTATATGCTCAAGAAATCATTAAATAACGCCAGCCAACAATGGCTATAATTAATACGGGTTTAAGTATTTAATCCAAAGTTTAGTGTATTTTTATAATGTCGTCAAATCATTTTGATTTGACTTTTGAACAAGAAAAAAATAAAAGCAAACAAAATGCTTCGTCTTAGTGCAAGTCCGGAAGCTACCGCTTCCTTAATCCCGCACTAATCATAGCCGAAGCCGTTACCTGCAAGCTGAACAAAACGAATGAAAAAGTACATAAACCTAATTTTGATATTACTTGCAACAT
>NZ_JBHTJR010000059.1:0-2778 GCF_042676005.1 Tenacibaculum geojense
TTTTTTGTATATTACAGCACACAACAAAACCTAAGCACCATTAAAACGGATGCTTAGCAAAATCGTTGGCAAACATTTAGAAAATGGAAAACATATCACATATAATTTCTGATTTAAAGTATAAAAAATATAATACTACTAGAATAGCTTTAGAACTTCTAAAAAAAGGATACTCGGAAAAAGAGATAAAAATTGCTCTTTTAGAAAGTAAACTAAAAAGAAAAAACAATAATAAAATTATTGCAATCATCTTGATAATTATTGGAGTTCTTGCAAACTTTTATACTGAATCAACATACATTAATAACTTTTTTCGATTTGATTTTTTTTCACAAGCTGATTTTATGCTTTTTAATGAAAGAATATTAAAACCTACAATTACCATTTCTATGATTTTTCTCGGGATTAATCTACTTATTGAGAGAACGAGAATAAATAAATTTCTTAAGTATGCTTTAATAATTCTACTAATAGTCTTTGGCTTGACAATCACTTCATATTATTCTATTCTAGCAATTATATTTTGTGGAATTTCATTACTTCTTATAACACTTCTTGAACTTCCTGAAAAGATAAAAACTCCTGAATTACAAAAAATATTTCCTGAATTTAATAGAAATTGGGATGGTACGGCTGGCTATATTTTTTTAGTTCTTGGAATAGTTTTAGTCTATTCTTCAGAAATTAGTTTTGAATATATTGAGACCGGAGAAAAAACGCTAAAAGCATCCTTGGGATTTATAGACCGTTTTATACTTCAATTAAAACCTATTTTTGGAATACTTGGCCTTGTGACGGCCCTATTAATGAGTATTAATTTAAATAAGTTTAAAATTGCACTTTATATTTTAGTAGGTTTCTCAGTAATATTTATTTTGGCCTGTTTGCTGCATAACGAGTTTCAAAATTTAATCTACGGGTGTTCAATTATATTAATCACTTCAATATTAATTTATTTTACCCATAGAAACCGTAAAGCAAACGCGAAAAAAACATTTGCCAACAATACCCAAACGTAATGCGGACTTTAGGGCTAAATCGCAAGGTCTGTGTATATTTATAAAGTCGCTAAATCTTATGGATTTAGCTTTGGACAAGAAAAAATAAAACTAAATAATAAGCTTTAGCTTCGTGCACAGACGGAAACGAACAGTTTCCTTACTACCGCACTACACTTAGCCTAACCGTTGGCAAACATTTAACACACAACTATGAAAAAACTAAATATACTTTTCTTTTTACTTTACATAAGTACTATTAATGCTCAATCGCTCTTTAAAAACACAGATTTAGTGGATGAATTTGGTGATAAGATAGATGAAATTAAAATGAATGTTGCAATTGGTAGTTTTTCTAATTCTGCAACTAACAGTTCCCCTTTACTTGTACATACAATATTAGAAGAAGTACCTGATTTTAAAAATTTGGATGAATATAAAGAGTTTTCTAAACGACAGTTACAGAAGTTAGGTTATTCAGAAAAAAAAAATAAAAGCTGCTTTAAAATATGCTGAAAAATCTTTGAAAGTAACACAAAACTTTAACGGGAATATTAAGTTCGAATTATATGAATACAAAGACTTAAAAGTGAAAGTTGATGGTGTCAAAAAAGGACTCATTTCAATCAAAACATCTGAAGGAAAGAAATTCAGAGCTCAATTAAGTTCATTATCATTTAGGGAGAATGCAGTTATAATAACTGGGTATAAAAACATTACAACAACTCCTTCAGGTGTTAAAACTCTCATTAAGTCAGGTTTATATGACTGGTCACAAACAGAAATTTACAATGAAATAGTGAATTCAAAAGATAAAATTATGGTTGTTATAACTTTTGACAATTCAACTTACAAATTTATTATGGAATAAATACAACTTATGATAAAAAACGATTTGCCAACAAGGTGTATAATTAATTGCGGCAGAATTTCCTCTCCGGAAATTCAATCTTATTAATTATCTTTCCGCAACATCGGAAGAGAACTCGCGTCCTTTTCCCGCAAAAAATCATACACAAATACGTTGGCAAACATTTAAAAAATGATGAAAAACTTAATTTTAGTAATCTCGACTTTATTCATCATTCTGATTTCTTTTCAAAATGTAATCGGCCAAAATTCTATTTTGGTAAAAGGAAAGGTTATTGATTATGATACTAATGAAAATCTACCAGGCGTAAAAATAGAAACGTATAATGGAAAAGTTTTATTGAACAAAACCGATACTAATCTTGAAGATGGTTCATTTGCTTTAACGACAAAAAATACAACTGATAAAATATTATTTACAAGCGATTATTATTACCCAATAATTATAGAAAACATCAATAAAATAAATGGAAATGGATTAAATATCGGACAAATTCAATTAATTGAAATTCCTATTGTTTTTACACGATACATTTCAAAGAAAGCGGAACGAGAAGGAAGAAGAGAAGAAAAAAGGAAATTCAAAGAACTCAAAGAAGGAATTATTGTTCGTTCAAATAATCGAACTTATAAAATGAGATTAAAGAAAAACAAAGGTGAATTTACTTTTTATATTGACTTTAAAGATTTTATAAACAATTGAACTAAAAAAAACGATTTGCCAACAACGTGTAAAATTAATTGCTAGTAAAAGCTCACTTGGGAAATTCCTTCGGAATTTCGCCGTTCGTGTTTTATATAGTAAATTAGTTGCTTGAAACACGCAACTAATCTTACACAAAACCGTTGTAGGCAATATTGACCTTACATTGAAAATTATTAATTAAATTTAAACAACGGTAAAAACTAT
>NZ_JBHTJR010000060.1:0-963 GCF_042676005.1 Tenacibaculum geojense
AAATGTTGGGTAACGGTTTCGTATAACCCGTCAGTTATCGGACTAATTTAGCCAAAAGTTTTTAGTTATTCACTAGCTTAAGCAATTCTGAGTGGATTCGGACGTAGTCGAATCCGCCGTAATTGTGGTTATACATTGTTGTACGCAGTTTTTTTTAACTTTTTTTAGCTTTATCTTTCATTTCCGCAATATCAACTATTGAATTTAATTTCAGCTCCCTTTCGTGTCTGTGAACATACCATTCCTCAATTAGCATTTCAATTAATTGAATAAGCAGTTGAGCCTCTTTTGGTTCCACTTCAATTATTAGGTTAATGTCCTTTTCCATATGAGCTCCAATATTTCCAACTTTCCGAATTGCGTTTATGGATTTCCAAGTCAAAGGGTCGACTTTTTCTTCTATAGCATTAATTTCGTCAAAAAGTCGTCCTTTTTTGACTTTCCAAAAGTCTCTTATCATACCTTGCAAACACCTACGAGATAATGTAGCAGATGCTTTTGGGCTTAATTCCAAAATAGTATAAGCCTCTTCATAATCTTGTCGTATTGCTAATGGAATATACTCCGGATAAATTTTAGCTTTGGTATTCGGCAAAAGAGTCCATTCTTTTATAAAATCGCCTCGTCTATATATTTCAGGAATATAGTTTAATTCATATAAGCGTACATACAAAGACAGCTTATTACATTCGGTATTCGGACAAACAATCCAAAGTATGTCTGCACTTTTCAGTCCCTCAGCATTATCTTTACATAGATTCGACTCATGTTTGGTATGGTCATCAGAGTTTATAGTCGTTTTCGTTTCACAGTGAGGACAAGTCCAATTAAATGCCATATTTTTTATATCCTTTACTTGTTAATTTCCAGCTGAATTTTTTTAAATTGCGTACAACGGTTTCGTATAACCGTCAGTTACGGGTTAAATTAGTTATTATTTTCTTTTATTCACTAGCGTTAGCA
>NZ_JBHTJR010000061.1:0-930 GCF_042676005.1 Tenacibaculum geojense
GATTTAGGTCATTAGGTTACTACTTTTTTTAATGCTTTACAACGGTTTCGTATAACCCGTCAGTTATCGGGCTAATTTAGCCAAAAGTTTTTAGTTATTCACTAGCTTAAGCAATTCTGAGTGGATTCGGACGTAGTCGAATCCGCCGTAATTGCGGTTATACATTGTTGTACAACGTTTTTTTATTAAATCAGTTTGGACTCTAAATATCATTACTCTAATAGTCCAAATAATTTTAGAATTGTATCAATATTACCGACAAGAACACCTCCAATGAAGTATAAAAATTTTCTTTTCAAATCTTTAGTTTTTTCTTTCGTTAAATCAGTTTCAGCTTTCGTTTTTTCGATTTGCGCTTGAGTGAGTTCAAACTGCAATTCGCTTATCTCAAGACTTTTATCCTTCTTAATTTCCTTTTTCGGCTCCTCTTCTTTTAAATTGTCTTCTTTTAGTTCTTGCTGTTGGATTTTATATTGTTCGTTATCAATACGTTTCCATTTATTTCTTGAGCCTAAATCTAACATTTTATACCAGTGGTCTAATTCAAATTCTCGTTTTTGAGATTCGACTACATTTCCATTACTATCAATAGGTCCAGCCCAAACAGTATTTCTTTCTATTATTTCGTATTCGGATGTTTGTCCGTTTTTTTCAATAACAGACCATTCGTTTGGTGTTACATTTCTGACTTTATCTGTTCCTTTGATTTTTATTTTCATATTGCTTGGTCAAATGTTGTACAACGGTCTCGGCTATGAGTAGTTGCGTGGGTTAGCACTTAACTTTGCAAGTACACACAAACTGAAAATCCGCGAGGATTTTCAGAAGTAGGCGAGAACGAGCAATTACTTATAGCCATTGTTGGCAAACATTATAAAGTGACGCAAAAGAAGATAAAAAACATAATATCTGAATTAGAAAACAACAACA
>NZ_JBHTJR010000062.1:0-4953 GCF_042676005.1 Tenacibaculum geojense
TAAGTAATGGTACCTACACGGTTGATGTTGTAGATGGTTCAGGATGTACAGGAGCACAAGCAACTGTAGAGATTTTTGAAGCTTTATCAGGTACAGTTGTAGTAACCAATGCAAGCTGTAATGATGGATCTATTGAAGTTTTCCCTGTAGGAGGAGATGGTAATTACGTTTATTCAGTAGTAGTTGCAAATGATCCTGTTCCTGCAGACGGAACTTTTAATAATACAAACCCTATTACTTTATCAGGAAATACATACGATGTATATATTAGAGATAATAATGGATTAAATAATTCTGCAACAGACACTTTCTGTCAGTATGTGATTGAAGATGTTGTAGTAGCAGCTACACCAGTTGTTAATATTACACCAACAGCTAATCAACCTATATGTAATGGTGATTTAGGTAGCATTGATATTGCTATTTCAGATGGAGAGTCTCCTTATGACTTTACTGTTTTTGATTCATTAGGTGGATCAGTTGCTAATATTGTAAACCATTTAGGAAATTCAATTTCTTTTAATGATTTACCAGCAGATACTTATGATATTACTATTACAGATGAATTAGGTTGTTCACAATTTGTACAGGTTACATTAGATGATCCAGTTGCTTTGGTAATGGATATAGATCCAATTTTACCTCCTGGTTGTGCTATTGATCCAACTAATACAGGTATTGATTTTATTAATATTGACCCTAATGATTATCTACCTTATACTTTACAATACAGTATTGATAATGGTGCTACATGGATTGATTTTACTGATACGAATGGTCAGGTTAGAAATTTAAATTCAGGAGATATTATTTTCCCTGTTTTACGTATTTCAGATGGAACTGGAGGAACAGGTAATACTAGATGTATCTTATCTTATGGTCAATATGAAATCCCATATAATGTTGAAGGTTTAATTGTTAATCCAGTAGCTAATCCTGGTACTTGTTCAGGAGGGTTTAGTGTTACAGTAGAAGCAATTAACGGAGTTGGTCCTTTCGAATTTGCAATAGATTCAGCTTCAGGTTGGATTGGCCCAGATGTTCCTGGTGGTAATACAGCTACATTTTCAGGATTAACACCTGGTCAATCTTATGATTTCTTTGTAAGAGATGCCAGTGGTTGTATTGAACAAAATAATGAAGATTTATATGCTGATTTTACACCATCTGTATTAATTACTTCTACAGTGAATAATGCAGAGTGTAATGCAGCTTCAAATGGTACTATTACTTTCTCTATAGATAATACTAGTGGAGATCTAACAGATCCTTTTGATTGGACACTATATAAAAGGGATGCTAGTAACAATGGAGTTGCCGTAGCAGGATACACAAATATTACCCAAAATGGTTTTGCAGACATAACGGTAACAGGTCTTGATCAAGGAGAATATTATATTGAATTAACTAATACAAGTGGAATTGTTCCTTTCTGTCAATTTGCAAGTGCAGATGTATTAATCCAAGAAGGTACACCAATCTCAGGTAATTTAGCAGTTGTTAATAATATTACTTGTAGTGTGGACGGTTCTGTAAGAATAGAGAATGTTAACGGAGGTTTCCCAGGTTACACGTACACGGCGTCTGTATATGAAACGGGTACACCAGCTAATACAGTGGTTAGTACTTTATCTGGTAACATAGTATCAGTAGCAGCATCTGATTTAGGAGCTTACACTTCTGTTGATGTAGAAGTGTTGGTAACAGATACGAATGGTTGTACAACTAATTTAGGCCCCGTAACATTAACATTAAGTCCATCACCAACTATTGATAGCGTAGTAACAGATACATGTGATACTAATAAAACAATTACTGTAACCGTATCTGGAGGTACTGCTCCTTATCAATATTCAACAGATGGGGGAGCAACTTTTTCTGCAGCTACAACTAATACAACGTATACTTTTAACAGTTTAACTGCAGGTAGTTATGATGTTGTTGTACAAGATGCTAATGGATGTTCTGATAATCAAAATTCAGTAATTATATATCCATCTCTAAATTACACGTTAACAACTGGTCAGAACTTAAATTGTTCACCAGGTGAAGCTGTTGTAGATATTACAGTAGATTCAGGAGCAGCGTTAGGAGTAACAGGAGATTTTAGTTATGTAATAACTGCAGTTGCACCACCAGCAGTAACTCCTGCAACTAATACAGGAACAATTACAGGAGCAGCAACATCAACTTCTCACACAGTTACAGCTGAAGGAACGTATGAAGTTGTTTTAACAGATAATAATTCAGGGTGTGTTGTAACGCAACAAATTACAATAGCACCAGCTATTCAGCCAGATTTCAGTGCGGTGGCAAGTGTAAACAATATTTGTTTTGGTAGCACTGATGGAGTAATTCAGATTACAGAGGTAAACAATAGTATCAATCCATTAACTTACAGTATAAGTGTTGTAAGTGGTGGTCCATATTCAGGTAGTATTGATATGACTACTTTAACATATTCAGGATTACCAGCAGGAGTTTATGATATTACCGGAGAGGGAACAAATGATTGTACTACTACAGTTCAAGTAACTATTTCACAGAACCCAGATGTAACACTAACTACAACTGTTGATGAGTTTGGTTGTTCAACAGGTAATGTTACGGATAATGCAGTAGTAAATACTAGTGCAGGAGGCGGAACAGGTACGTATGTACGTTATGTATTTGTATACGATAATAATACACCAGCCGATACTACCGATGATGTTACACAAGACAGTGCTAATGACAGTTTTGTAGTAACCAATGAAGCAGGCGGTTCGGTAGCTGTAACGGTTTATGATGACAACGGATGTATAGCAACAGCTACACAAGTGGTAGCACCATTTAATGGATTAAGTAATGCAGATTACGTAGTAACAAAAGAGGTAGACTGTAGAGCTATGCCATTAGGCGGAGCAGATTTAAACATCACGTTTGATTCTAGTGTAAGTGCCATCAATGCAGATGTAACAATTACAGGTTCAACAACTTCATACACAGATACACAAAGTGGAACATCACCAGTAAGTTTCACAGGAGTTCCAGCGGATACTTATACGGTGACGATTACCAATCCAATAACAGGATGTGTTTTAAGCACTACCATTTTAGTAGAGGAAGCACCAACGTTTAATATGGATGTTAATAAGACGAGTGATGTAGCATGTGTTGGAAGTAATGAAGGATCTTTTACGTTTGATTTCAGTACAAGTTCACCATATACAGGAAACTACAACTATGATGTAATTAACAATGCAACTAGTCTATCAGTAACAACAGGCGTTGGAGTAGGCGGTACACCAGTAAGCATTACTGGTTTAGCAGCAGGAGTTTATTATGTTCAGGTAACGATGACTGATAGTCCATTCTGTCCAGTAACTACGCCATTAGTAACTATTGATGAGCCAACGGCACCGTTAGCTTTATCAACGAGTGCTATTGCTGTAAGTTGTAATGGAGGATCTGATGGCAGTATTACAGCAACCGGATCAGATGGTTGGGGTGGTTATACTTATAGTTTAACACCAGTAACAGGAACTTCACCAGCAGTAGGTTTCAGCACAAACAATGTGTTTAGTGGTTTAACAGCAGGTACTTATGATATCACAGTAAGAGATGCTAATGGCTGTGAGGAAGTAGTAACAGAAACGGTTCCGGATGCTAGTTTAGTAGAGTTTACGGTTACACATATTGATAATTCATGTGATGCAAGTTTAGGCGGAAGTATAGAAGTAACACCAACAGGTGGAACAGGTACTTATACGTTTACTTTAACCAATACAGGTACAAGTTCAGTAGTAGCAAGTGGAACAGGAACAGGAGTTTACACCTTTACCAATGTAGGAGCAGGAGATTATAGCGTATCAGTTGTAGATAGCAATAACTGTCCAGGTACAGCGTTAACGAGTCCATTAGTAACTATCAGTCCAGATTTAGCTTTCACAGCTATTCAGACAAAGAATATAGATTGTTCAGTGAGTCCAGATGGAGTTATTACTGTTGATATTACATCAGGTTCAGGTACCTATGAATATTCAGTAGTAAATAGTTCATCAGCAGTTATCGTAGCACAAACATCAACAGGTGGAACTACATTTACATTTGATGTAAGTACAGCAGATACGTACACAGTAGAAGTGTTTGATATGGCCGCTACCCCAGTATGTTCAACTACGGTTGACGTAGTGGTTGCACCAGCTATTCAGCCAGATTTCAGTGCAGTAGCAAGTGTAAACAATATTTGTTTTGGTAGCACTGATGGAGTAATTCAGATCACAGAGGTAAACAATAGTATCAATCCATTAACATACAGTATAAGTGTTGTAAGTGGTGGTCCATATTCAGGTAGTATTGATATGACTACTTTAACATATTCAGGATTACCAGCAGGTGTTTATGATATTACCGGAGAGGGAACAAATGATTGTACTACTACAGTTCAAGTAACTATTTCACAGAACCCAGATGTAACATTAACTACAACTGTTGATGAGTTTGGTTGTTCAACAGGTAATGTTACGGATAATGCAGTAGTAAATACTAGTGCAGGAGGCGGAACAGGTACGTATGTACGTTATGTATTTGTTTATGATAATAATACACCAGCCGATACTACAGATGATATTACACAAGACAGTGCTAATGACAGTTTTGTAGTAACCAATGAAGCAGGCGGTTCTGTAGCTGTAACGGTTTATGATGACAACGGATGTATAGCAACAGCTACACAAGTGGTAGCACCATTTAATGGATTAAGTAATACAGATTACGTAGTAACAAAAGAGGTAGACTGTAGAGCTATGCCATTAGGCGGAGCAGATTTAGATATCACGTTTGATTCAAGTGTAAGTGCCATCAATGCAGATGTAACAATTACAGGTTCAACAACTGCATATACAGATACACAAAGTGGAACATCACCAGTAAGTTTCACAGGAGTTCCAGCGGATACTTATACGGTGACGA
>NZ_JBHTJR010000063.1:0-948 GCF_042676005.1 Tenacibaculum geojense
TTGTAGCGGAACGAATATTGATGGGAATTGGTATACCTCAAGTTCAAGAATACTCGAAGATAATACAATAGATTACGCTGAAATATTTATTAAAAATGACACAGTGCATATTTGTTCTGAATATATGTTGAGAATGACTCCAAGAACTATGATTTTAGAAAAAGACTCCCTTTACTTTTTTTCCAAATCTGAATCTAATTTCGTCGGGAATATTTTGAAAAAAACAAAAAATAGTTTTGACTTAGGTATTGATAATGAAAATAAAAGAACATACTATAGATTGGAAAATGACAAAAACCTTGAAAAACTTTTAAATGGAGAAATAACTGAAAAGGATTTTAATTTTGGTTTTGTAAAACGAATGAATAAGAATTATGAGAAGATAACCAATAAATAAAATACGTTGTACAACATTAGCTAAAAAACATTGCTCACGGAATTTCCCGTTGGGAAATTACCGCTGATGACCAAATGTTTAAGTATATTTATAAACTAATCGCTAAAACCATCGCAACGATTCCTTAGCTGAGACCGTTACCTGCAAGCTGAAAATTGAAACTATGAAAAAACAATTATTTATAATTTTACTTCTGATTTCATTAAAAAGTTTTGCTTGTACTTGTGCGATTAAAAAACTTTCCGAATGGCAGAAATATGAATTAGAAAATTCCAAATGTATTTTTATTGGAGAAGTGATTGAAGTAAACGATTCAAATTTAACATTTAAAATAAAGGTAACAGAATCATTAGATGGTGGAGACTCAATCGGAAATATTTACATCGGAAAAAATTGGAAATATTGCAGTCCTTATATTCAAGATAATGGGAAATGGATTGTTTATGGAAATATGGAAGACGGATTTTTACGTCTAAATATGTGCGGAATAAGTAGAAGTTTTGACTATCCAATTGTCAACCCTCTTCCACCTTCGCCAGAACTGTACGAAA
>NZ_JBHTJR010000064.1:0-692 GCF_042676005.1 Tenacibaculum geojense
CAGTGGACTAAAGATCAAGACCCTGCGGTGATTAGCAATACAGATAATCTAACAGTAAATCAAGGTGGATTTTATCATGTTACGGCCACCAATACAACCACAAACTGTGAAAGAACCAGAACAATTATTGTTGAAGAATCAATTATTGCTACCATTACAGAAGAAGATATTACTGTAGTAGACGATACCAATAATAACTCTATTACCATTAACAATGATGATAATAATTTAGGGATAGGAAGTTATGAATTTGCTCTTCAAAACGAAGAAGGTTTTATAGTACAAAACTTCCAAGACGAACCTTATTTTGATGGTTTAGAAGGTGGAATTTACACTGTACTTGTGCGTGATAAAAATGGATGCGGAACCGCTCAAATACAAGTATCTGTCATTGAATTCCCTAAATTCTTCACCCCTAATAATGATGGTTATAATGATACATGGACTGTTAAAGGTGTTAATCAAGATTTTTACCCACAAACTATGATAAATATTTTTGACAGACACGGTAAAGTATTAGCCAGTTTTCCGGTGAATAGCCAAGGGTGGGATGGCTTATACAACGGAAGCCCGCTACCTTCCAACGATTATTGGTACGATATACAACTAATCGATAATAATGGAAATCTTAGAACTAGAAAAGGGCATTTCTCTTTGCTTAGAAAATAAAAACAATACCATAAAAACCTAAT
>NZ_JBHTJR010000066.1:0-549 GCF_042676005.1 Tenacibaculum geojense
TTAAGTTGTAAGTCCCAAGAAAATTTAAAAGACTTCTATTATCCATTTTATAATCAAACAGAAACAAAAATTTATAAATACGTGGATAAAAACGACTCGACGAAAATTGAGTATTGGAAAGTAACATCAAATCCGAAAACAAATGAATTAAAAACAGTTTCTTACGATTCTGACTATAATGTCTACAATACGTTTGACGAGATTATAACAGAAAGTGGTGCTGAATTAACTGCTTACTCTGACTTTGAAATGAATGACAAAGGAGAAAGAAAAGAAATTAAAGCAAAGGTAGTTGATAAAGACGTTTACAAATGGGATGGAGATAAAGAATATACATATTCTGTTAAATATGTCAATAAATATGGTCGCTTCGATTTTAAAAAGAAAAGAGTGGAATCTGGAATTGAAAATATTACTGTAAATGGAAAGGAATATGAAGCATTGAAATTTAGAGACGAATATATAATTTTTGCACTTGACCACGACGTTGAGCAAAGATTTTATCAAGATTCGTTTTACGTAAAAGACATTGGAATGATAAAATATAAA
>NZ_JBHTJR010000067.1:0-573 GCF_042676005.1 Tenacibaculum geojense
TTGTAGATAGCAATAACTGTCCAGGTACAGCGTTAACGAGTCCATTAGTAACTATCAGTCCAGATTTAGCCTTTACAGCTATTCAGACAAAGAATATAGATTGTTCAGCGAGTCCAGATGGAGTTATTACTGTTGATATTACATCAGGTTCAGGTACCTATGAATATTCAGTAGTAAATAGTTCATCAGCAGTTATCGTAGCACAAACATCAACAGGAGGAACTACATTTACATTCCCTGTAAGTACAGCAGATACGTATACGGTAGAAGTGTTTGATATGGCCGCTACCCCAGTATGTTCAACTACGGTTGACGTAGTGGTTGCACCAGCTATTCAGCCAGATTTCAGTGCGGTAGCAAGTGTAAATAATATTTGTTTTGGTAGCACTGATGGAGTAATTCAGATCACAGAGGTAAACAATAGTATCAATCCATTAACTTACAGTATAAGTGTTGTAAGTGGTGGTCCATATTCTGGTAGTATTGATATGACTACTTTAACGTATTCAGGATTACCAGCAGGTGTTTATGATATTACCGGAGAGGGAACAAATGATTGTACTACTACAGTTC
>NZ_JBHTJR010000068.1:0-640 GCF_042676005.1 Tenacibaculum geojense
AATTCCGAGTGGATTCGGACGTAGTCGAATCCGCCGTAATTGCAGTTATACATTGTTACCTTGCGTTTTTCTCTTGTTTTTATTTGTCGCATTTTTAATTCTGTGTTCTTTATAAAAATCCGCTGTTAAATTTGCAAATGGCAAATTCTTTCCGATATTTTCAAGTTCATAAAAACTCTTTCCTGTTGAATATTCAATATATTTCATTAACATTTTAAATTCAGTGTCTCTTGGATTTTTAGCTTCTGCGTAGAAAACAAAAGTGTTTTCTAAACAGTCCAATAATTTCAGCCAATAGCCTCCTGTGTGTGGACCTTTCTGTCCAAGTTTGTGAGAATAAAATTGTCTAACTCTTTTTTGAATCGGATTAGTTTTTGATGATGATTGTCCGATATAAAGAATATTTTCATTAGGATTCCAAAATTCACTTAGATGCCCTTTAAAATTTTCAATTCTATCATCTTTTTCTCCGTTTAATTTCAATTCTGTTGCTTCTTTAATCCACTTTGAAAATGCATTTTCACAAATTCCAAAACTTGGATTTTTAGCAATTTGTGTCATAGGGTCATTTGTTTTAGCAATTACATAAACTCCATTAAATTTGGCTTTAAATTCTTCATTCCATTTTACAGGTTTAGAA
>NZ_JBHTJR010000069.1:0-831 GCF_042676005.1 Tenacibaculum geojense
GTAGCAGGTGAGTATGTAAATAATGCTGCGATAACAGATAGTGATCAGTTTGATCCAGATAGTGATCCAAATTCAGATGCTACGGTAGATGATAATGGAGATGGTATTACAGATGATGATGAGGCAAGTTTTGTTATTGTACCTAAAAGTGCAGATTTAGCCTTAACAAAGAATTATGTAGATGATAATGGAGGAAGTTTAAATGTAGGGGATGTATTAACCTTTAGTTTAGGATTAACCAATGGAGGAGCAGATGCAGCTACAGGAGTTTCTGTATCAGATGTTTTACCAGTAGGATTTAGTATTGTGCCTGGAAGTATAAGTAATTCAGGCGTTTACAATGCAGGAGCAACTACGATAAATTGGAGTGGATTAAGTGTTCCATTAGCAGGAATAACTCTAACATATCAGGTAATTGTAAATGCCCCAACAGGCGCGGCAAATGAGTATGTAAATAATGCAGCGATAACAGGCAGCGATCAGTTTGATCCAGATAGTGATCCAAGTTCAGATGCTACGGTAGATGATTATGGAGATGGTATTTCAGATGATGATGAGGCGAGTGCTACGGTAGTTCCAACAGCATCAGATTTAAGTTTAGTAAAAGGAGTTCAGAATTCAGGCGTTGTATTACCACCGAATGTGGGCGATGTATTAACCTTTGAGTTGGTATTAGCTAATGCAGGTCCAGATGCAGCTACAAGAGTATCGATATCCGATATGGTACCTGTAGGCTATTCAGGAATTACTAATATTAGTAATGGTGGTTTGTTAACAGGAAACACGATTACTTGGAATTCACTGAGTGTTGCATCGGGAGGTACGTTGACA
>NZ_JBHTJR010000070.1:0-3017 GCF_042676005.1 Tenacibaculum geojense
CAAAATATTTTTATAAAGAATTATAAAGAGCTCGTTGTAGATAATATCTACAGCAAAAAGTACAATAAGCTAAATAAGGGCGTATGGAGGATGCCTAGGCTTTCAGAGGCGATGAAGGACGTGATAAGCTGCGAAAAGTTACGGGGAGAAGCACATATTTTATGATCCGTAAATATCCGAATGGGGCAACCCACTATACTGAAGGTATAGTATCCGTAAGGAGGCAAACCCGGAGAACTGAAACATCTAAGTACCCGGAGGAAGAGAAAACAATAGTGATTCCGAGAGTAGTGGCGAGCGAAATCGGATTAGCCCAAACCAATATTGTTACGGCAATATTGGGGTTGTAGGGCTGCGACATTAGAATCTTAGAGAACTAGAAGTGTTTGGAAAGACACACCGCAGAGAGTGATAGTCTCGTATAGGTAATCGAAGATGATATAGCAGTACCCTGAGTAGTGCGGGACACGTGTAATCCTGTATGAATCTGGCGGGACCATCCGCTAAGGCTAAATACTCCTGAAAGACCGATAGTGAACTAGTACCGTGAGGGAAAGGTGAAAAGAACCCTAAGTAAGGGAGTGAAAGAGAACCTGAAACCGTACGCCTACAAGCGGTCGAAGCATCGTACGATGTGACGGCGTGCCTTTTGCATAATGAGCCTACGAGTTACTGTTGCTAGCAAGGTTAAAGATTTAAGGTCTGGAGCCGCAGCGAAAGCGAGTCTGAATAGGGCGTTATAGTTAGTAGTAGTAGACGCGAAACCGAGTGATCTACCCATGGGCAGGTTGAAGCTGTGGTAACACACAGTGGAGGACCGAACCAGTTGACGTTGAAAAGTCTTTGGATGACCTGTGGGTAGGGGTGAAAGGCCAATCAAACTCGGAAATAGCTCGTACTCCCCGAAATGCATTTAGGTGCAGCGTTGAGTAAAAGTTTTATAGAGGTAGAGCTACTGATTGGATGCGGGGGCTTCACCGCCTACCAATTCCTGACAAACTCCGAATGCTATAAAATGTTTCTCAGCAGTGAGGGCATGGGTGCTAAGGTCCATGTCCGAGAGGGAAAGAACCCAGACCATCAGCTAAGGTCCCCAAATGTATGCTAAGTTGAATAAACGAGGTGGAACTGCTTAGACAGCTAGGATGTTGGCTTGGAAGCAGCCATTCATTTAAAGAGTGCGTAACAGCTCACTAGTCGAGCGGTTCTGCATGGATAATAATCGGGCATAAGTATACTACCGAAGCTATGGACTTATAAAGTGGTAGGGGAGCATTCTAATTGTGTTGAAGGTGAACTGTGAGGTTTGCTGGAACGATTAGAAAAGAAAATGTAGGCATAAGTAACGATAAAGGGGGCGAGAAACCCCCTCACCGAAAGACTAAGGTTTCCTCAGCGATGCTAATCAGCTGAGGGTTAGTCGGGGCCTAAGGCGAACCCGAAAGGGGTAGTCGATGGACAACAGGTTAATATTCCTGTACCTGCTCACACTAAAAGTGACGGATCTCCCAGGTGCTTGCGTACTGACGGAAATGTACGCTGAGCTTAGACTTCGGTCGAAGCGAAAGCAAGTAAGAGGTTCCAAGAAAAGCGAGTGAAGCAGCCCGTACCGTAAACCGACACAGGTAGTTGGGATGAGAATTCTAAGGTGCTCGAGAGATTCATGGCTAAGGAACTAGGCAAAATAGACCTGTAACTTCGGGAGAAAGGTCGCCCATTTTCGGATGGGCCGCAGTGAAAAGATCCAGGCGACTGTTTATCAAAAACACAGGGCTTTGCTAAATTGAAAGATGATGTATAAGGCCTGACACCTGCCCGGTGCTGGAAGGTTAAGTGGAGTTGTTAGCTTCGGCGAAGCAATCAAATGAAGCCCCAGTAAACGGCGGCCGTAACTATAACGGTCCTAAGGTAGCGAAATTCCTTGTCGGGTAAGTTCCGACCTGCACGAATGGTGCAACGATCTGGATACTGTCTCAGCCATGAGCTCGGTGAAATTGTAGTATCGGTGAAGATGCCGATTACCCGCAGCGGGACGAAAAGACCCCGTGAACCTTTACTATAGCTTCGTATTGACTTTGGATAAGTAATGTGTAGGATAGGTGGGAGACTTTGAAGCGGCGTCGCTAGGCGTTGTGGAGTCGTCCTTGAAATACCACCCTTTGCTTATCTAGAGCCTAACTCAGTGATGAGAACAGTGCGTGGTGGGTAGTTTGACTGGGGTGGTCGCCTCCAAAAGAGTAACGGAGGCTTCTAAAGGTTCCCTCAGCACGCTTGGTAACCGTGCGTAGAGTGCAATGGCATAAGGGAGCTTGACTGAGAGACATACAGGTCGATCAGGTACGAAAGTAGAGCATAGTGATCCGGTGGTTCCGCATGGAAGGGCCATCGCTCAAAGGATAAAAGGTACTCCGGGGATAACAGGCTGATCTCCCCCAAGAGCTCACATCGACGGGGGGGTTTGGCACCTCGATGTCGGCTCGTCACATCCTGGGGCTGGAGAAGGTCCCAAGGGTTGGGCTGTTCGCCCATTAAAGTGGCACGCGAGCTGGGTTCAGAACGTCGTGAGACAGTTCGGTCTCTATCTGCTGTGGGCGTTAGAAATTTGAGTGGATCTGACTTTAGTACGAGAGGACCGAGTTGGACGAACCTCTAGTGTATCTGTTGTCTCGCCAGGGGCACTGCAGAGTAGCTACGTTCGGAAGGGATAAGCGCTGAAAGCATATAAGCGCGAAACCCACCACAAGATGAGATTTCTTTAAAGGGTCGTTGAAGATGACAACGTTGATAGGCTATAGGTGTAAGTGCAGTAATGTATGTAGCCAAGTAGTACTAATAACCCATAGGCTTATGTACGATCTTCCCCTCCTAGTGAGGGGAAGCAAACTCTTTACTTGATGAAAACAATATTATTTTACCATATGTTAACCTATACAGCTGAGATATGCTGCAACAATTTAAGGTGATTATTGCAATGGGGCTCACCTCTTACCATTCCGAACAGAGAAGTTAAGCCCATT
>NZ_JBHTJR010000071.1:0-791 GCF_042676005.1 Tenacibaculum geojense
TGAAAATCAAAAATCTATTCAAAATTGGAATCCTACTTTTTGCTACACAGCTCTTGGTTACAGGCTGTCAAACAGAAAACATTTTAGAGGATGAAAATCAATCAAACATAATCACACCTCCAAAATTGACTGCAATAATAACCAATGGAGGAAAACTCATCGAAAACAATACGCTGTTAAAAGAAAAACTAAAAAATATTACAACAGAAAATATAAACTTAAAATCTAACGACTTAAGTAACTCTTTTGTTATAGACACATCCTTTATTCAAAAAATAGAAACGAATTCTTATACTAGTTTCACATTTAATATAAATCTTGAAAATGAAAATACTCAAACTTTAGAGAATTATGTATTAACCCTTTTCAACAATGGTAGATATGTTCAATATTTAATAAAATACCCTGTAATAAACTTAAGCAATAAAATTTCATACGACCTAAACAATGCATCAATTCAAATACTAGAAGGAGAAAAATTGTATATGGCTAGGAGTACTTCAGGTACTTGTACTTCATTAACACAATATGAAGAACCTGTATGTGTTGATAACCTGTGTACCTTTGGAGGAAATCATACTGTAGCTGATGGAGAAAAAACAAGTGATAACCCCGGGGGATGTTCAGGTTGGGGAACATTAGGAATGGCTACAAGAACATGTACAGAAGGTGGTTATGTTACTCAAGAAGTTTGTGGGGGTAGCGGTAGTGATTCAGACACAGACACGGGAACATCTAGTGGTGGTGGAAGTTCAGGAGGCACAAGTGACAGTTCAAGTGGTGGAGAAACA
>NZ_JBHTJR010000072.1:0-1006 GCF_042676005.1 Tenacibaculum geojense
GCCGATGGTACTGCCACTGGTGGGAGAGTAGGTCATCGCCTTTCTTTTTAATCGAAACCTCATACATTTTGTATGAGGTTTTTTTTGTTATTTATTTTTTTACATAAGTACAGCTATTCTCTCCCCTGAATCTTTATAAAGGCTAATATGAAGCTACATTAGTATCATAGACCTAGGTTTACGGATACTACCTACTAATCCTAGTTATACCATTAAAGAATAAATAGAATATAAAAATTACAATATCAACCAATAATAGTAGCTCTGAAATTTACCTATTATAAGACTATGTTTTCAAAGGGTAGGAAGAGGCGAGTAGTTGATAAGAAGAAGGGTGGTTAATATCTTTTACTAAATGGGTTAACTAGGTCTTAGGAAGGGGATAGCTGTATATAATAGGATAGAATAAACTACTTACGGATATTATTTTTTTCATTGAGTACATATGTAATTTAAAAGTTGTGTTAATTTAAAAGCTATTAGTATCGGTATAATTTAGTTATTATAGGGTAATAATCTATGTAAAATCACCTTGTGTTTATTAAGTTATAAAAAAACTTTGTTATGTAAAGTGTTGTTTAGTAGGTGGTTGTTAATTGATTTAAAAAAAGATTAAGAAAAGGTGTTGTTATATTAAAAAGAGGTTGTATATTTGCACCCGCAAACGGGGAAACGCAATAGTAAAAACGTTTGAAAGTTCATTAACAGATTGTAAAAATAGCTTTAGGGTAAGGTTAAAAAATACTTTACTTTTTTCTTGTTTAGAATAAAATAAAGCTAGTATATTTGCAGTCCGTTTTTAGGACGGTTGTTCATTAAAATAATGTGGAGTTAGATTTAAAAATCTTAAGAAAAAAAAGAGATAAATATTAAAAATAATATTTGCTAGATTAAATTAAGTTTCTATCTTTGCATCCGCTTAAACGGAGCGGTTATGAAATAAAAATCTTGGAGTGTTTGAGAGAGCATCTAGTTCGATTCTAGAATTTTTACAAGAGGAGTTAAT
>NZ_JBHTJR010000073.1:0-511 GCF_042676005.1 Tenacibaculum geojense
TTGCGGTTTTAGGCTCAATAATCTTTCTTTTGATTTATAGAAAATTTAATTTAAAAGATTACTATTTGACTTTCAAGCAAGATAAAAAGTTTCTAAAGAAAGGATTTGTTATCATTTTCGGGATACTACTAATTCAGTCCGTTTTGAATTGGATTTATAACACCCCAAAAGAATGGAATACTGAAACAATTTTATTTCAGTTGACAATGCCAGGAATTGACGAAGAAATTGCATTTCGAGGAATTATGCTTGGACTTTTGACTAAAATTCTTAAACCAAGTTCTCGGACTATTTTTCACCCAGCTATTTTAGTAACGGCATTATTATTTGGAATGGCACACGGACTTTTTTTTAATAACTCATACGAATTGACTTTTAAAAGTTTCCCCTTTTTCAATACATTGATTTTGGGGATTGTTTGGGCTTGGATAACAATGAAGAGTGGAAGTATTTTACTTGCCCTTATATCTCATAATTTAGGAAACGTAACGAACAAATTAATAAGTATGAA
>NZ_JBHTJR010000074.1:0-503 GCF_042676005.1 Tenacibaculum geojense
TCGTGTTTGACTTGTCCCGAAGTATTGATTTGCACAAAATATCGACTGGACAAACTAACGAAGAAGTAATAGCTGGAAAAACAAGCGGATTAATCGGAATGAATGAAAGCGTAACTTGGCGAGCAAAACACTTTGGAATTTATCAAAAACTGACTTCCAAAATAACGGAATATGACAGACCGAATTACTTTGCAGACCAAATGGTAAAAGGAGCGTTTGCGGAATTTAAACACGAACATCACTTTGCGAAATCGAATGGTGGAACTTTGATGACTGACTTTTTTGACTACAAATCTCCTTTTGGAATTTTAGGAAAGTTAGCGGACAAACTCTTCTTAAAAAAATATATGACTGAATTATTAACTCAAAGAAACCGAATTGTAAAAGAGTTTGCGGAATCTGACAAATGGAAAGAAATTGTAAATGAATAAAGTACTGTGTACAACAATGTATAACCGCAATTACGGCGGATTCGAACGTAGTCGAATCCACTCAGAATTGCT